>CAMFIY010000132.1 GCA_945952575.1 uncultured Leucobacter sp. | reverse complement strand
GGGGAAGTGCTGGTGCGTCCGGCCGGGGTAAGCGTCGTCCGGCTCGGCGAGCAGATCCTGCAGGCGCATGTTCAGCAGTTTCGGCTGCGCGCGCTGCTCCCGCTTCCACCAGCCCTCGAAGTCGCGGGTGCTCGCCACTTCGGCCGGGATCCGGGCGTCGTAGAACTCGAAGACCGCCTCGTCGTCGCCGACCAGCCCGCGCCGGCGGGTGCGCTCCTCGAACTGCTCGAGCTCCCGGCGCAGCTGGCGGTTGGCGCGGTCGAAGGCCTGCGGCGAATCCCACTCACCCTCGACGAGGGCATGCCGGATGAACAGTTCGCGGGCGTAGGGCAGGTCGAAGCGAGCGAGTTGCACCCTGCGGCGTTCGACGATCGGCACGCCGTAGAGGGTGACCCGCTCGTGGGCGATCGCCGCGCCCTGGCTCTTCTCCCAGTGCGGCTCGCTCAGCTGCCGCTTCGCCAGGGGGCCCGCGAGCTCCTCCGCCCACTCCGGTTCGACCACTGCGTTGCTGCGCGCGAAGAGGCGGCTGGTCTCGACCAGCTCGACGCTCATCACGACCTCGGGCGGACGTTTGGCGAGCACCGATCCCGGATGCAGCGCGAAACGGGTGCCTCGCGATCCCAGGTACTCCTGCGCGGGTTTGCGGCGGGCACTGGGGCCGCCGCCGGCCGAGCCGCGTCCGCCAGGAGCGCGCCGATCCTGGGCGTCATCCCGTACGCCGAGCTGGGAGAGCAGTCCGGCGAGCACGCTTTGATGGATCGCCTCTGCGGTGCTTCCCGCGGTCGCACCGGCGGGTCCGGCTCCCCCGGGTGCGGTGATGCCGGCGCGAGGTTCGGGCGGACGAGGCGCGTTGCCTCTCGAGAATCCCGCGCGCGAGAGCTGCCGCACCAGGTCCATCCACTCCCGCACGCGCAGGAAGTTCAGGAACTCGGCCTTGCACAGCCGCCGGAACGCACTCGAGGAGAGCGCCGACTGCTGCTCCTGCAGATAGTTCCAGAGATTCAGCAGCGTCATCAGATCGCCGAGCGGATCCGCGAAGCGCGCGTGCAGTTCGTCGGCGCGACCGCGCACCTCGGCCGGCCGCTCGCGGACATCCTGGATCGTGAGACCGGCGACGATCGCGATCACCTCGCGCATCACCTCGTGTCGTCGCGCCTCGATCACCATCCGCGCGAAGCGGGGCTCGATCGGCAGGCGGCTGAGTTCGCGCCCGATCCGTGTGATCCTCTGCTGGCCCCGAGCGCCCTTCCCCGCCGGCTCGACCGCGCCCAGTTCCGCGAGGAGACCGAGACCGTCGGCGATCCCGCGCTTGTCGGGCGGGGTCAGGAACGGGAAGCCCGCGATGTCGCCGAGGCCGAGGGCGAGCATCTGCAGGATCACGCTCGCGAGGCCGGTGCGCAGGATCTCCGGTTCGGTGAATGCGGGGCGCGACTCGAAGTCCTCCTCGCCGTAGAGACGGACGGCGATGCCGGGGCTCGTGCGCCCGGATCTGCCGGAGCGCTGGCGGGCGCTCGCCTGCGAGATCGCCTCGATCGGCAGTCGCTGCACCTTGCTGCGCGCACTGTAGCGCGAGATGCGGGCCGTGCCGGCGTCGATCACGTAGCGGATGCCGGGCACGGTGAGCGAGGTCTCGGCGACGTTGGTGGCGAGCACGATGCGCCGGGCCGCGCCCGAGCGGGGCTCGAACACCCGATGCTGCTCGGCGGCACTCAGGCGGCCGTAGAGCGGGAGGATCTCGGCGGGTCGCGTCCGGCTCGCAGCCCTGCCCTTCAGAGCGTCCGCCGCGTCGCGGATCTCGGCTTCGCCGCTCAGGAAGACGAGCACGTCGCCCGGATCCTCCCGGCCCAGTTCGTCGACCGCGTCGCCGATGGCGTCGAACAGGTCGCGCTCGGTCCTGCGGATCCTCGGGGGTCCGCCCTTGGGGTCAGCCGTCTCGATCTCCTCGATCAGCGGGCGGTAGCGGATCTCGACGGGGTAGGTGCGGCCGGACACCTCGATGATCGGCGCCGGCTCGCCGTCGCGATCCGCGAAGTGCTGCGCGAACGACTCCGGATCGATGGTCGCCGAGGTGATGATGACCTTGAGATCCGGGCGGCGGGGCAGCAGAGTCCGCAGATATCCGAGCAGGAAGTCGATGTTCAGCGACCGCTCGTGGGCCTCGTCGATGATGATCGTGTCGTAGGCCCTGAGGTCGCGATCGCGGTGGATCGCGTTGAGCAGGATGCCGTCCGTCATCAGGCGGATCCGGGTGTGCTCGCTGACCTTGTCGGTGAAGCGGACCTGGTAGCCGACGAGCCCGCCGAGCTCGCTGCCCAGCTCCTCAGCGACGCGCTCGGCGATGGTGCGTGCGGCGATCCGGCGCGGCTGCGTGTGCGCGATGCGCTCGCGACCGAGCGCCAGCGCGATCTTCGGCAGCTGCGTCGTCTTGCCGCTGCCGGTCTCGCCCGCGACGATCACGACCTGGTGCGCGCTGATCGCATCGGCGATCTCCTCCCGCATCTGCGAGACCGGGAGGTCTGCGGGGAACTCGATGCGGGGGCCGACCTGTGACATGACCTCTCCATTATCCCGTGCCGACGCGTCGGATTTCCCAGAAAGGTGGGATGTCCCGTGCCGACCCGGCCTGCCTACTATCTCCTCCGTACGCACGATCGCACCTCACGAAGGAGTCCCCATGACGCACAGCAGAACCGTACTCGTACTCTGCGGAACCGGCCTGATGGGCCGGGAGGTCCTCGGCGCTCTGGCCCGTCGCGGCGCCGGCGCCCGGGTCCTCGTCCGCGACCCGGCCCGCCTCGCCGACCCTGCCGGCCTCGACATCCGTATCGGCGACCTGCGCGACCCCGGGGCGCTCCGCGCGGCCATGACGGGGGTCGACGCGGTCTTCCACATCTCTCCGCATGAGATCGACGAGATCGCCCTGACCGAGGCCGTGATCCGCGCCTGCGAGGAAGCGGGCGCGCGCATGGTCTTCGCCGGCATCCACCTCGCCGCCCCCAACCTCGTCGCAGGCTGGCTGACGCGTCGGATCTACGGGCTCATCATGCCTCGCTACCGGGGCAAGTTCGCCATCGGGAACCTGGTGGCGCGCTCCGCCACGGATCCCGTCATCCTGGCACCCAGCAACTTCATGCAGAACGACGAGGTGCTCCTTCCCGCGATCCGCGAGGGCGAGTTCGTCCATCCGTGCAGCCCGAAGGGCCTCAACCGTGTCGACCTGCGCGATCTGGGCGAGATCGCGGCGGACGCGCTGCTCGACGCCGCATTCCCCTCCGGCCGCCACCCCGTCGTGGGCCCGAGATCGCTCACCGGTCCGGAGTGCGCCCGCATCTGGTCGGAGGTGCTGGGCCACCCCGTGCGCTACTCGGGCGATGACGACGACGCACTCTTCTCGGCCATCGACCGGCACGTCAGCGGCTATCGCCGCGAGGACTGGCGCGCATCCCTCAACAAGCTGCGCACCTTCGCCCTGCACGCATCGGAGGAGGAGCTCGCCACGACCGCACGGCTGCTCGGGCGGCCGCCGACCGACTTCGCCGAGTTCGTGCGCCGCGTCGTCGCCGAGCGATCGGCGGACTCGCTCAGCGCGCCCTAGGAGCCGTCGGCTCCCGGTCCGGCGCTCAGGAACCAGCCGGTCGGCCCGACCGGCTGGTTCAGGCGCGTCAGATACTGATCGAAATAGATGCGCGAGATGAGCTCGCGCCGGCTCCGCACCCCGGCCTTGTCGAAGATCGACTTGAGATGATCCTGGATCGTGTACGCCGAGAGGTGCAGGGCGGTTGCGATGGCCTTCGTGTCGGCGCCCTGCAGCACGAATCGGACGACATCGTGCTCGCGCGCCGTCAAGCCGAAGGCGGCGACCACCAGGTCGACGACCTCCGGCGGGCGCGCCTCCTCGATGGTCACGACGACGTCGCCGCCGACCCCGTCGCGACCGGCCAGGGGAGAGGCGTGCAGCACCAGCCAGAGTCCCGCGGGAGTGCGCACGCGCAGCCGGGGCAGCTGGGCCTCCGCCAGGTGGGAGAGTCGGCGCGCCGTCGCCACCAGGCCGAAGACCATGCCGATCGGATCGGTGGAGTGGCGGAGGTCGCCGAGCTGGGCGAGACGCTGCTGGGCGCCGAGGCTGATCTGGGTCACCTCGTCGTTCCGATCGATGATGACGACGGCCGGCCCGGAACGGTGCAGCGGGTCCGCGACCGCGTTGCCGAGGTTGGCGAGCACGCCGCCGCGCACGCCCCTCGCGAATGCGCGGGAGACCGTCGCGGCGAACCCCACCTCCTCCGCGTCGAACGGGCGCTCGCTCGGCGCGCGGTAGATCGCCGCAGCCCCCCACATCCCGAGATCGTCCTGAAACGCCATCCGGAGCTCGTCGCCGAAGCCGAACAGCGGGCGGATCAGCTCGTCCATGCGGATCGACGAACCGGGCGCCGAGCGGCCGGAGTCGTGCATGCCGAGCGCCGGCTGCGCGCTCCGGGCGATGTTCGCGAAGGTCGTCCGCTCCTCGCTGCCGTACTCGATGAGCGCGAAGAGCGGATCCTGAGCGTTCGCGGCCTCGAAACCGCCGAACTTGCGAGCCGTCGTCAGCATCTGCATCGACGGGTCGTTCAGCGCGACACAGGCCCCGGTGCGGGGGATCACCCGCTCGAGCGCGGCGCAGGCCTCGTCGAGGAAGTCGTCGACGGGCAGGCCGGCGCGCGAGAGCACGTCGATGTCGTTCCGGACACGCTCGGCGGTGAGTGCGCTGCGCATACGGTCATTATCCTCCGAGCTCCGGGCGCGCGATATCCCAGAAATGTGGGATGCCCGGGGCTCCGTCCATCTGGGTGCGGAAAAACCCTGCTGCTCCGGGATATCGCGGACCGGCCGTGCGCCGGGAGAGTGGACCGAACGCGATCGACCGTCGATCCGCAGGCCCAGAAAGGCATTCCATGAACGACCTCCTCTCCGCCGAGCAGATGCTCCGCGCGAACACCGACTTCCTCTTCCCGGACGACCCCGGCTACGCCGAGGCCTCGACCGCCTGGAACCTCGCAGCCGTGCAGCGCCCCTTCGCGGTCGCCGTGCCCAGAGACGTCCAGTCGGTCGTGCGCGTCGTGCGCGCGGCGGCCGGCCTCGGCCTCCGGATCGCCGTCCAGAGCACCGGGCACGGCGCCGGGGCGCTCGCCGCCGGCGACCTCGGCCGAACCGTCCTGCTGCGGATGCACGAGCTCACGGGGGTCACCGTCGATCCGCACGCGCGGACGGCCCGAGTGACCGGCGGCACGCTCTGGCGCGACGTCATCGCCGCGGCGGCCCCGCACGGACTGACCGCCCTGCACGGCAGTGCCGGAGACGTGGCGGTCGCCGGATTCGTGCTCGGCGGCGGACTCTCCTTCTACTCGCGTCGACACGGGCTCGCCGCGCACTCGGTGCGCGCATTCGAGGTCGTGACCAGCAGCGGCGAGGTCATCCGAGCCACGATCGATCATCACCCGAAGCTCTTCTGGGCGCTGCGCGGAGGGGGCGGGAACTTCGGCGTCGTCGTCGCCATCGAGCTCGATCTGCTGCAGATCCCCGACGTGCACGCCGGCATGATGCTCTGGGATCTGGATCGCGCGCCCGAGGTGCTCCGCGCCTGGAGGGACTGGACCGTGGGACTCGACGATGCGATCACGACCAGCCTGCGGCTGATGCGGTTCCCCGCCATCCCCGAGCTTCCGCCGTTCCTGAGCGGGCGTCGGCTCGTGGTGATCGACGGAGCCGTGCTCGAGAGCGATGAGCGCGCGGCCGAACTGCTCGGCCCGCTGCGTGCGCTGCAGCCCGAGATGGACACCTTCGCACGGATCCCGAGCATCGGACTGCTCGACGTGCACATGGATCCGCCCGTGCCCACCGGGGGAGTGAGCGATCACGCACTGCTCGATGCGCTGCCGGACGCGGCGATCGAGGCGCTGCTCGAGGTCGCGGGGCCCGGTGCGGAGATCCCGCTGATGTTCGCCGAGCTGCGCCATCTCGGCGGAGCGGCCGGCGTTCGGCAGTCGAGCGGCGCTCTCGCGCGGATCCACGGATCCTATGCCTTCCTGGCACTCGCCGCGGTCCCCGATCATTCGCTGCTCCCGGTCGCCGAGGAGCTGACCTCCGCGGTGACCGACGCGCTGCGGCCGTGGGAGAACGGCTGTCGCTTCCTGAACTTCGCTGAGCGCGCCGTGGACGCGTCGACCGGTTTCGGCGGCGACGCCTGGGAGACCCTGGACCGCGTGCGAACGCTCTACGACCCGCTGCGCATCTGGTCGGCCGCGCACCCGGTCGGCGAGGGCGCCCGGGAGGCGCGATGAGCCTGGCGAGGCGGTTCAGGATCGGCGGCGCGCTCGGCGCCGCCCTCACCGCGCTGGCTCTCTCCCTGAGCGTCGTCGCCGCCCCGCCGGCCCGGGCCGTACAGGCCGGGGACTACGCCTTCGAGCGGCACTGGGGCGCCCGTGGCTCGGGTGACGGCGAGCTCTGGAGCCCTCAGGGGATCGCGGTCGACTCCTCGGAGAACGTGTACGTGCTCGACACGCGCAACTATCGCGTGCAGAAGTTCAGCGCGACCGGCGCCTATCTCGGGCAGTGGGGCGCGCAGGGCGACGGCCCGGGCGAGTTCGACGTGCCCTGGGGCATCGCGGTGGATCGGTCGGGGAACGTCTACATCACCGACACCGGGAACAACCGCATCCACAAATACGACGAGGAGGGCGTCTACCTCGCATCGTGGGGCGGGACCGGATCGGGCGACGGCGAATTCGACTTCCCTGCGGGGATCGCCACCGATGCCGTCGGCAACGTCTACGTCGCGGACGCCTTCAACCACCGCGTGCAGAAGTTCACCTCCGGCGGCGCCTATCTCGCGCAGTGGGGGAGTCAGGGCGCCTGGGACGGAGAACTCAACGCCCCGTCCGGCATCGCGGTGAACCCCGGCGGCAACCTGGTCTACGTCGCCGACACCCGGAACCATCGCATCGAGGAGTTCACCGTCGCCGGCGCCTTCGTCGCCACGATCGGGGGCCTCGGCGGCCGCCCCGGCAGATTCGTGTATCCGCAGGGGCTCGCGACGGATGCCGACGGGAACCTCTACGTCGCAGACAGCGGCAACGACCGGGTCCAAGTGGTTGGTCCGACGGGTGCCGGTATCGCCGTCTGGGGGAGCTACGGCGACCGGGCCGGGCAGTTCTCCCACCCGAACGGCGTCGCCGTGGGCCGGACCGGTCGCGCCTTCGTGCTCGACACCGAGAACGATCGGGTCCAGTCGTTCCGGCGCACGACCCGAGCCGCGTTCACGGCCGCTCCGAAATCGAATGCTCGGGTGGGCCGGGCGTATGCCTCTGCGGTGAGGGCCACCGGTTTCCCCGCAGTCTCGAGATTCTCGGTCGTCTCCGGCAGCCTGCCGAGCGGGCTGCGCCTGTCGGCGACGGGCAGGATCACCGGGACGCCGAAGCGGGCAGGGACCTACCGCTTCACGATCCGTGCGGAGAACACCGTGCTCCCGGCGGCGACGAAGCGCTTCACCATCGCGGTGCTGAAGCGGTAAGCGGCGCCCGCCTGCGACTCATTCCTGCTTCGCCCGCCGCCGGTGCAGGATCCCCGCGAACGTCGTGAGAGCGAGTCCGCCGGCCGCCCACGCGGCGAGCACCAGCCACGGGAAGG
>CAMFIY010000131.1 GCA_945952575.1 uncultured Leucobacter sp. | reverse complement strand
CCGTCGAGGCGGTGCGCGGGGCCCGCTGGGCCGCCGCATTCCTCGGCAGCGCGGGACTGCTCGCGGGCGGCCTGTGGTGGAACGGCGGATACGCGATGGAGGAGAACCCGTTGTCGCCCGTGCTCGAGTGGGTCGGGCAGGCGCTCGGCATCCTCGCTGCCGTGTTCGCCGCCGTCGGCACCTGGCAGTTGCTGCGCGCGCTGTTCGTCGGCGTGGACGCCTTCGGTCTCACGCGCGTGCTGCTGCTCGGGCTCGCCGGGCTCGGCTGCATGCTGGGCCTCGGCCTCGTGCTGCTCTCGCCGTTCGTCGGACTGCTGTACGGCTTCATGGGCCTGGTCGTCGGGCTCGTGCTCGCGGCGGGCGGGCCGCGCGGCGCCATCCCGACCGCGCCGTTGGCGCCGATGCGGCGGGTGCTGCTCGCGCTGCCCTTCGCGGTCGGGGCGCTGCTGATGCTCGGGGTCGTGCTCATGCACGTCTTCGTCTGGAACCCCCTTGCGAAGCTCCCGGGGATGACCCTCGACGAGATCTATGCGGTGATGGGCTCGGCCGGCGGCTCCTCGAGCGGGGGCGAGGTGTCGGTGGCGGCAGTCGTCGTCTGCGGCCTCCTCCTGCTCGCACCGCCAGTGCTCGCGGCGACGCCGGCGCTCGCCGGCCCTCGATCGACCCGTCGGATCGTCCTGCTCGGCCTGCTCTCGATCTCCGTGACCGGCGGGCTCTCGTTCTTCCTGGGCTTCGGCATGGGTATGGGCATCGCGGACGACTTCGGCACCGACGGAGGCGATGCCGCGGCCAGCGGACCGCTGATCTCGATCCTCGCCCAACTGGTGCTCGTCGTCGCCGTCTTCGTCGGCTTCGCCCCGGCGAGCCGCCGACGGCTCGCCGCTCCCGCGGGCTCGGCGAGCCTCGTGGGTTAGTTCGCGCCGAGGCCCAGCAGCAGGAATGGGAGAAACTGGTACAGCGCGGCGACTCCTACGACGATTGCGGTCCCGATCAGGACCGCTGCGGCCAGCCCCGCGAGGCCGAGCACGCCACCGAACCACTTCTCGCGCGCCGTCACTCGGAAGGGCGCCGTGTCCTCGCCGACCTCGACGCCGAGATCCGCGAAACCGTCCTCCAGCTCCTCGGTCATGCCCGCAGTCTACCCGGCGGGCGGGACCGCCGAGGCGGGCGAGCCGATCTCGTGCGCGGCCCCGGTCACGCGGATCCCCGCGTCACCGCCCGCGTCGACCTCGAGGACGCTGGGCCGTTCCATGTCATCGCCCTGCCGGATCGTGAACCGTGCGTCGGGCGGCAGCAGCCCGTGCTCGCGGAGGAAGCCGCCCACGGCGGCGGCAGCGGCCCCGGTCGCCGGGTCCTCGACGACGCCCGACCCGGCGAACGGGTTCCGGGCGTGGACGAGGGTCTCGGACTCGCGATGGAGCAGGCTGACCGTGGCCCAGCCGCGCTCCCGCATCAGCGCTCTCAGGCCCGCGAAATCATAGTCGAGATCCGCGAGCCGTTCGCGCGTCGCCGCCCACAGGATCGGATGCCAGACGCCGGCGAAAGCGAGTCCGTCGGGCAGGTCGGGGTCCAGGTCGTCGCTGCTCCAGCGCAGCAGCTCGAGCAACCGGTCACGATCCTCCAGCTCGGTCGTGCGCGGCACAACCGAGGTGAGCGTCGCCACGAGCTCCCCGGAACTGACCGCGACCGAGACCGGGATGTCGCCGGCCCGCGTGCGAAACACGAAGTCGCCGGCGCCCTCCCGTTCGGCCAGCGCGACGGCCGTCGCGACCGTCGCATGCCCGCAGAAGTCGATCTCGGCCTCCGGCGTGAAGTAGCGGATCCCGAAGCTCCGCCCGTCGTGCGAGGTGACGAAGGCGCTCTCGGAATAGCCGAGCTCGGCCGCCACCCGCAGCATCGCCGTGTCGTCAAGGGCGGAGGCGTCGAGCAGCACTCCCGCGGGATTGCCGCCGCCGCTCGGCGAGGTGAACGCGCTGTAACGGAGCGGCTGCGTGCGGTGAGTCGGCATGGTGCGAGCGTAACAGCGGCGCGCGGGGCCGCCCACTACGCTAGAGGCTATGCGCGATGTGCTCTCGGCCGTGATCGGCAAGTCGGTCAGGCAGCTGGCACGGTTGCGCGGCGGCGGGTCGGCGCTGCCGGGTCTCGTGATCGAGCGGATCGATCCCGGATTCCTCGCCCGCGTGCTGGAGCGGCTGCCCCACGGCGTGGTGGCGGTGAGCGGCACGAACGGCAAGACCACGACGACGAAGATGATCGTCGAGCTTCTCGAGGCGCAGGGGCTCACGGTGTTCACGAACCGTACCGGGTCCAACTTCTCACGCGGCGTCATCGCGGCAGCGCTCGCGCAATGCTCGCTCGGCGGCAGGCTCGACGCCGATATCGCGGTGCTCGAGCTCGACGAGGCGCACGCCATGCACTTCATCGAACGGGTGAAGCCGAACTTCACGCTGCTGTTGAACGTGCTGCGGGATCAGCTCGACCGTTTCGGTGAGATCGACACCACGGCGAAGCTGCTGCGACGGCTCGCCGACGCCACGACGAACGGCGTGATCGTGAACCGGGAGGACCGCCTTCTCGCTGAGATCGGTGCCGCGGCGGCCGGGCGGGTCGAGGTCCGGCAGTTCGGCCTCTCGGACGAACTGCGCGCGATGTTCCCGAGCGATGACGACTTCCACTCGGGAGGGTCGGCCCATGCGGCGTCGGACACGGGCGCCGATCGAGGGCCCGCCGACGTGATGCTCGTCGAGTTGGGGGACCACGAGGCGGTGTTCCGTGTCGACGACGTCGATCACCGCACCTCGCTCAAGCTGGAGGGGCTCTACAACACGTTCAACGCGGCAGCGGCGCTGGCGACGGCGCGCATGGTCTTCGCGGGCGGCCCGGCCGGCGATGCCGGCCCGGATCGCTTCCGCGCCGAGGCGACGACCGATCGGCTGATCTCGGCGCTGGCCGAGGTGCGCCCGGCCTTCGGGCGAGGCGAGCAGCTGGAGCTCGACGGGCTGCCGCTCGAGCTCGTCCTGGTCAAGAACCCGGCGGGTTTCCGGCTCGGCCTCGCATCCTTCGACGCCGCGGGGGTCTCGGCCATGATCGCGATCAACGATCAGTACGCCGACGGTCGGGACATGTCGTGGCTGTGGGACGTCGACTTCGGCAGTCTGGCGGACGAGGGTGTCGACACGGTCTCGGGCACGCGCGCCTGGGACATGGCGCTCCGGCTCGAACACGATGACGTGCCGATCGGGCGGGTCGAGGAGGATCTGAGCCGTGCGCTCCGGGGCTTCCGCGAGCGGACCATGCCGGTCGACGGCGTCGGCAGGCCGAGGCGGATCTTCTGCACGTACACGGCGATGCTCGCCCTGCGCAAAGAACTCGCAGAACTGACCGAGGTGGAGGACATCTGGTGAGCGACAACCGGGAACTGGTCATCGTGTCGCTCTATCCGCGCGACATGAACATCTACGGCGATCGCGGGAATGTGCTGGCCCTGGCCCGCCGCGCGCGCTCTCAGGGTTTCGAGCCCCGCGTGGTCGAGGTGAATCCCGGCGATCCGCTTCCCGAGCAGATCGACATCGTCCTCGGCGGAGGCGGGCAGGACTCCGGGCAGGGCCGTGTCGCCGAGGATCTCCTGCTGCGCGCAGACGCATTGCGCGCCCGGGCGGATGACGGTACGCCGATGCTGATGATCTGCGGGCTGTACCAGCTCTTCGGCCACCGCTTCCTCACCCATGACGGCGCGGAGCTCACCGGGATCGGCGTGCTCGACGTCGAGACGCGGGGCGGCGACGAGCGGATGATCGGCAACATCGTCGTCGAGAGCGACGAGTTCGGCGAGATCATCGGATTCGAGAACCACAGCGGCGACACCGTGCTCGGCCCCGGATCGCTGCCCCTCGGCCGGGTGGTCTCCGGCGCCGGAAACAATCCGCGCGACGGCGTCGAGGGTGCGCGCACGGGCAACGTGATCGGCAGCTATCTGCACGGATCCCTCCTGCCCAAGAATCCGGCGATCAGCGACTTCCTGATCGGCGAGGCGGCCCGGCGCCGCTACGGCTCGTTCGAGCCGGTGGCGGGGGAGGACCCCACCGCGGCGCGGGCGCGGGCCGCGGCCAAGTCCCGCCCGCGCTGAGCGCTCCGGAGGCGCGAGGCGGAGCCGCCGAACGGCGTGGAGCCGCCGTTCATGAAACACGCGGAGAATTTGCTTGCACTTTCAAGTAAAAGTGCGCTATTCTCGATTTAGTTGAAACATCAACAAAAGTTTGACCGTACCGACACCATCCAACTGGAGGCAAGCAATGTCCATCACCGCAGATCAGATCCCCGGCTACCGCACCGGCGCCTGGGTCATCGATCCCACGCACTCCGAGGTCGGCTTCTCGGTCCGCCACCTCGCGATCAGCAAGGTCAAGGGCAAGTTCGAGAAGTTCGACGCCAGCTTCGTCACCGCCGAGAACCCGCTCGAGTCGAGCGTGAAGGCCACCGCTGAGGTCGCCTCGGTCAACACCAACGAGCCGAACCGCGACGGCCACCTCCGCACGGGCGACTTCTTCGCCGCAGAGGAGCACCCGGAGCTCAGCTTCGTCTCGACCGGCGCTCGCGAGGATGGCGGCGACTTCCTCGTCGACGGCGACCTCACCATGCGCGGTGTGACCAAGCCGGTCACCTTCAAGTTCGAGTTCGGCGGCTTCGGCGAGGACGCGTACGGCAACTACAAGGCCGGCTTCACCGCGACCACCGTCGTGAAGCGCGAGGACTTCGGTCTCACCTGGAACGCTCCGCTCGAGAAGGGCGGCCTCCTGCTCGGATCCGACGTCACCATCAGCCTGGACGTCCAGGCAGCTCTGGTTCAGGACTGAATCCGCAGGATTCGGTCACCAGAGCTGGTGGGCTCACCAGCCCAGCTGGTTCAGGACTGAATCCGCGGACGCGAGAAAGCCGGGCTCCCGACGATCGGGAGCCCGGCTTCTTCCTTGCCGGGCGGGTGCCGAAGGCTACTTGCCGCCGGTCGCGTCGCCCTCGCCGAGGCCCTGCGCCCACGGCACGTTGTGCTGGATCGCGGCCGTCGGCACGCCCGTCAGTCCCTTGGCCAGGTACACCGGGTTGTACGGCTGGAAGATCGGAATCCAGGTCGGATCCTCGGCGGCGATCTTCTGCGCCTTGATCAGCAGATCCGCGCGCTCATCCTGATCCGCCGTCTGGCGGGCCGTGGAGACCAGCTGATCGAACTCATCGTTCTTCCATCCGGCGTAGTTGTAGAAGTTGTCGCTCTGCAGGAAGACGTACAGCGAGATCGGATCCGGGTAGTAGGTCTGCCAGGTCGTGAAGATCATGTCGATCCCCTCGCGCGCCTTCGCATCCGAGTACAGGGAGTTGTAGATGTCCTCGGGCATGGTCTTGATGTCGACGTCGAGACCGATCTCCTTGCCGGCGCGCTGGATCTCGGCCGCTACGATGGGCATCTCCGGCTGCGCGTTCGTCACCGCGAGGGTGATCTTCGGCTGCGGACCCGCCTCGGCGACGAGCTTCTTCGCCTCCTCGACGGAGCGGGGCATCGCGGCGATCTCCTTGGAGGCGGCCGCGAACTTCTCCTTGGCGTAGCCCCAGGTGCCCGACGAGGCCACCGTGTAGAGCGGATCCGCCGCACCGCCCATGGCGGCCTTGATGATGCCCTCGCGATCGATCGCCATCGAGAGCGCCTGACGCACGCGCTGATCCTTCAGACCGCCCTCGAGGCTGGACACCCAGGCGATGAACGCGCCCGAGGTCTCGCCGAAGAAGAGATTGCCCTTGGTGCTCTGACGGAGTTTCGCGAAGCCCGACGGCGGCACGTTCCACGCACCCTGGATCTCGCCGCTCAGCATGCCGTTGACGCGCGAAGCCGCGTCGCGGACGAAGGTGAAGTTCACCTTGTCGGTCCTGGCGAGATGCTCCGTGTCCCAGTAGCCGTCGAACTTCTCGATGGTGATCCGCTCGCCCGGCTTCCACTCGGTGAGCTTGAACGGCCCGGTGCAGTCGGCGTGCGCGTTCGGTGTGCCGAGCGTCTCACCCTGCTTCTCGGTGGTCGCCTTGCTGACCACGCGACCCGAGCTCGTGGCCATCTCCTGGACGAAGGTGACGTCGGGCTGCTTCAGCGTCACCGTGACCTCCAGGGGGCCGGTCGCCTCCATCGACTTCACCTGATCGTAGGCGCCGGCCACCATCGACCCGAGGTCGTAGTTCGCCGAGCGCTTCATGCTGTAGACCACGTCCTCGGCGGTCATGGTGCCGCCGCCGTGGAACTTCACGCCGCTGCGCAGATGGAAGACCCACTTCGTGGGCTCGGGGTTCTCGTACGACTCGGCCAGGTTCGGGACGATCGTCATGTCGGGGGTGAGCGTGAGCATGCTCTCGCAGACGTTGGTGATCACCTGCTGCGGCGGGAAGTCGCTGATCTTGATCGGATCGAGCGAGGTGGGTTCGTTGTAGAGCGCCCAGGTGACCTCTTTCGCCTGGCCGCCGGCCGCCGGAAGCGAGGAGGTGATCTCGGGGACTCCGGCCGTGGAACCGCCGCCGGTGCCGCCGGTCGCCGATGAGCAGGCGCTCAGCGCGAGGGCGCCGGCGATCGCCGAGGCCGCGACCAGGCGGGCGGGCACTCGGGACCGCGCTCGGGCGAGCAGGGGAGAGGGGTGTGTCATCCGTGACTCCTTCGTAGTGGATGGGGTGGTGTCGATGCGGCCGTCGCGGGTCGCGGGTCAGGCGTTCGCGGCGATGAACTCGCGCCGCGCGGTCGCCACGGCGCGAGGATCCCAGTCGAGGGTCGGGACGCTCGCGAGCAGCAGGCGGGTGTAGGGATGCCTCGGCGCAGCGAGCACCTCGGCGGTACGGCCGGCCTCGACGGCGCGTCCGCGGAACATGACCAGCACTTCGTCCGTGATCCAGCGCACGACCTCGAGATCGTGGCTGACGAACATCAGCGAGACGCCCGTCTCCTGCCTGATCCCGTCGAGCAGTCGCAGGATCTGGGCCTGGATGGAGACGTCGAGCGCGGCCACCGCCTCGTCGAGTATCAGCAGCTCGGGCTCGGCCGCGAGTGCGCGTGCGATGGCGACGCGCTGGCGCTGGCCCCCCGAGAGGTCCCGGGGCATGCGGCGGGAGGCCGCCTCGTCGAGACCCACCTGATCGAGGAGCTCGTTCACGCGGGCCGTCCGCGCGGCGCCTGCGCGATCGGTGTGCAGCGCGATGATCTCGGCGAGCGCCTCCCGCGCGTTCTGGCGCGGGTCCAGGCTCTGGTAGGGATCCTGGAACACCATCTGCATGACGCGCGCTCGGGCCATCCGCTGGCGTACCCCGCGACCGGTCGCGAGCGCGGTGCCGTCGACGAGCACGTCGCCGGAGTCGGCGCGCTCGAGCCCGGCGACGATCCGCGAGACCGTGGTCTTGCCCGATCCGGACTCGCCGACGATGCCGAGGCTGCCGCCGCGCTCGATCGTGAACGAGATGTCCGCGGCCGCGGTGACCGCGCCGTGGTTGAAGCGCTTCGTGAGCCCGCGCACCTCGAGGAGCGGAGCGCCGGGGACCGGCATGCGGTTCTGGATCATGACTGCCCCTCCGGCCGCTGTTCGGGTGACTTCTCGAGCCTGGCGGGCATCGCCGCGAGGAGCGCCTGCGTGTAGGGGTGCTGCGAGT
>CAMFIY010000130.1 GCA_945952575.1 uncultured Leucobacter sp. | reverse complement strand
GTGTCTCGAGTCCTGCCTGGATCGCGGCCTGCTCGAGGCCTGCGACTGCGGCCTCGAGTTCATCGGCGCTCGGAGCGGAGATCGAGATGAGGCCGGTGTAGCGGAGGATGCCGTGGCCGGCGACGAGATCGGATTCCTGCTGGAGCACGTCTTGGAGCTCCGCGGACTGCGAAGCGTCGTCGATCTGCCCCATCCGCGCACGCTGGGCGGCGTCGGAGATGTGCTCCACCTTCTGCCGACGGATCTCCCGCGCCGCCTGGTCGGTCCGCACCGGCTGATAGAGAATCGTGAACGCCCGCCTGACCCCGCTCGTCATGAGCACCGGCGCGAGAAACCCGGGGTAGACCTGCGACCTGGGCCATTCCGACACCCACAGCACCGCATGATGGGAGGAGTCGGTGCGCAGACTTCCCCACTTCTCCTCCACCGCGACCGGCCCGGCGGTCGCCAGATCCCGCCCGATGTTCCGGGTGCGCTCAAGAGTTGCCGCGACCGCCGGGTCGTAGGCCGAACGCAGCATCACCGCGAGCCCGCCCGCGTCGATCCACGGCGACGGGCGCAGGTCCGCCGCGCGCAGCGCGTTCTGCAGCGTCGTCATCTCCTGCCGTAGCACGGCGGCTGCACCCTTGATGCCGCCGCCCGAGCGTCTGATCGCACGGGCCGCGAGCCGCATATCGAGCGAGAGGGAGATCGTGGTGAGGTGCCGTTCTCCGGCCGGCCCTGCGCGTCCGATGAGGTCTTCGTAGGTGCGGGCCACCCAGGATCCGTCCTGATGGCCGTGCTCGCGCCACCACTCCATGAGCCCCGTGCCCGAGTCGGGCAGAGTCTGCTCGAGCACCTGGACGCGGCTGATCCTCCCCGAACGGCAGATCGTGGACAGCGTCCGCCCCCACCCGGCGACGCGACGCTCCTGCTCGGACGGATCGAGGAGAATGAACGACGGATGCGACACCTCGCACACCGCGGTGAGCGTCGCCTGGTGCGGGTCGTGCACCATCACCGCACCCGTCTCGGGATCCTCGACCTGGCGAAGCGCCGCGGCATCCCCTGGCAGAGCGAGCGTGCCCGCAGGACGGGGCCTTGTGACTTTCGCTTTGAACACGGTCTGTCCTCTCCATACCCGCACCGTCCACACGGCGATGAGCGGCACCCATTCCACGAGCGGACGACCCGCGACCCGCGCCCAGGTGAATGCGACCCCACCGGCCCAGACCGGGGACGACCAGGCGAGCGCGTCTCCGCCTGCGAAGTAGAGGGTCCCGATGAACGTCACCACCGCGATCCCGGCAGACACCAACTGCGCGACCGACAGCGACAGCAGCACGCCCCTCCGCGAGAGGCGCGAGAACCTCACCGGGCTCAGCTCGAACCCGGCCTTCGCCTCTGTCATGACGATTTGCCCTGCGATGGCTTCGGCGTCGCATCAGGCGTCACCGTCGGCGCCGGCGTGCGAGGCGGCGGCTGACTCGGCTCCTGCGAAGCGCCGACGTGACCCTCGGCGTGGGCGCCGATTGCGTTCCCTGCCGCAGGACCCGCTTTGATGACCTCTCCGGCGACCTTCGCCCCGATGATGGCTGCGGCCGCAGGCCCCGCCGCCGCAGCCCCAGCGCCCACTCCGGCCCCGGTACCTGCGCTGGCACCTGCTGATCCGCCGGTCGCGCCCGCGCCACTGGAGGCTCCGGCTCCGCTCGTGGCGGCCTTCCCGCTTGCTCCCGTCGCGCTCGCCGAGCCCGTGCTCTTCGATGCTGGAGCCGACGACTCCGAGGCGGGGGCGGCCTTCCCGCCTTTGTCGAGCACACCCTTCGCCGAGTCCGCACTGCGCGGCCGGGTCGGGATCGGCAACGGCCGGTTCGCGGCCTGCTTCGCCTCCTGTTCGGTGCTCATCGCCTGGTACATGTCGTACCCCATGAAGCTCACGACCTTGTACACCATGTACGGCGCGAAACCAGCGATCAGCATCAGCACGACCCCGGAAACAGGGTCTGCGATCGCCGAGATGTCAAGTGTTACGGGAGCCGTGAGCTGGGCCGTGGCGACCAGGAAGATCACCACTACGATCAGCTTCGACACCGCGAGTGCGACGACGAACGACACCCATTTGCCCATCCAGCCCTTCGTGTGCTCCCACACGGAACCCGACAAGGCGAGGGGTGCGACGACGACCGCGACCACCAGCAGGGCCTTCCTGATGAGCAGGCTGAACCAGAGGATCAGGATCGCGGCGATCGAGGCGAAGCCGAGGACGATCGACACCAGGATCGTCACCCCCGGCGCGCCGAGCGTGAAGGGGAGCGTTCCGAAGACGAGCAGACCGATCTTCTCGCCCAGAGTCTCCATCGTCTGCCCTGTGGCCTGCACGACGCCGATCGTGAGCTGATCCACCACCTCCAGGAGCGTCGCCGTCAGGGTGATCACGAGAAAGCCGCCCAGGATCGCCCGCGCCAGGCCCAGGAGCGCGTACTTCAGCCCGCCGGGATCTCGGCGGATCGCGCCGGTGGCGAGCTGGAGGAAGAAGAACACCAAGGCGACGAGGATGCCGATGCCGAACATGATGTTGTACACCGACACGAACCCGTCAGTGGTCACGTCGACGAGGGTGGTCGAGTCGATCGCCGTCCACACCATCTCGAACAGCCAGGCGGCGGTATCGGCCGCCGCCTGCCCGATGATCTCGAACGGCAGCAGCACCACCCGTGCCGGCGCCTCGCCGACGAACTCGCAGACGGGTGCGATCACGGGCATATCGCAGATGCTCACTGTCAGGCTCCCTTACTCAGACCGGCCAGGGTCACACCGACTGGCCGACGCCCCACGCGAAATTCACGAGGGCTACCGAAGCGCCGCAGATCAGCGCCGCACCGATCGCGATGAGCACCCCGAGCTTTCCCCTGGATGCCAGATGCGGGTTCGCGCTGTTCGCACCGAAACCCCACACCACGGCGGCGATCAGCAAGGCCAGCACCGACAGGGCGAGCCCGAAGGTCATCACCGCGCCGACGATGGTCTTGAGCTGCGGCAGGCCGGGCAGCCCGCTGTCGTTCGGGGAGATATCGATCTCGGCGGGAAGAACCGATACGACAGTCAGCAGCAGATCGATGTTCAAGGGAGCCTCCTCAGCGTGGATGCCCGCACAGGCGCGGGCCTAACTGAAAGGCCCACCCGCGTCGACAGGCAAGCGGGAGACGCCACCGGGGTCACCCCTTCCGGGCGGGGTGACGACCGGGCTGCGGCACGGTAGCTCGCTCCCGCCGCTGCGCCCGCCACTGCGGGCATGAACGGTGCCCCCCGCACGCGGGACCCCCCATTACAGGCCCTCCGCGTCAGGCTCCGCGTCGTCCGCTCCGCTGCCGACCTACGCGCCGACCGGCACCCCACCCATCCGAAAGGAGCACCCCATGTCCGCTCTGCTTCACGGCCTGCTCATCAGCGCAGGCAGCACCCGCCCCGTCAGTCTCGACACGCATGATGTGTCCACACAGCTCACCGAGCTGATCGGCTGCAATCTCTTCGACGTCGTGCATCTCGAGGACGGCATCGACGTTTACGTCGACGACGAGGGACTCCTCGTTGAACGACCCGTCCTGAACCTTGCGCTCACCGTTCTCGCTCATGCACTCGGCACCCCCGCAGTGCTTTTCGGCAACGGGGTCGTGCTCGGCGGAGACGATGAGACCGGAGACACGCTCGGACTCACCCGAGCACAGCGGCAACGGGTGCTCGATACGATGCGGCAACAGCCCAGCACGGAAGTGCTGAATGAGCTGTGCGAGAGCCTGGCCCCGTTCCCGAATGTCGTGCGACTTCTCAGACAGAGCGCCTAAGCGAGACGCGAGGGGAGTCGAACTGACCTCGATCCCCTCGCGCCGCGAATCTCGGCAGGCCGTCCTGCCGCATAGAAGCGTCGATCTACGGCATCTGGCCTGTGGATAGCTCCACCGCGATATGCCGAGCTACAGGGTACTGAGCACTTTTCGCGGTGTGCGTCTGCGTCCTTGCACATGGAGAGGCCGAGTTCTATTATCTTCGTATGCGTGAAGATATGAAGACTTGTAGTTTCGGGGTCGAGAGCCAGTATGTTGAACTCGCGGCGGAGGTGTTCACCCTGCTCTCGGACGCGACGCGCATCAGGATCATCCTCGCCCTGCGCGGTGGCGAACTGGCGGTCGGGGAACTAGCCGAGCGGGTCGGGAAGTCGCCCACGACGGTGTCGCAGCATCTGGCGAAGCTGCGCTGGGGAAAGATCGTCGCCACCCGCCAGGAGGGTACGCGCGTGTTCTACAGCCTCATCGACGAGCACGCCCGCGAGCTGGTGACGCACGCGGTGTTCCAGGCCGAGCATGTTGTGGACGGCATCCCTCCGCATCACCGTGGCCCGGACGGGTCGATCAGCACGACTGGAGCCGCCGAGTGAGCGCAATAGACGGTACAACACAGACTCGCCAGATCGAGGCGGTGGCATCGACCGGCGCGGTAAGCCTGTGGCGGAAGATCGACCGGGGCGACCTGGTCCGCACCCTGTTCGTCGCGGCCTGCACCCTCGCCGTCGCGCTCGGCCTGACCTGGCCGTGGCCACAGGTGCCTGTAGTCGCGGTCATCGGCCTCGTCGCGGGGTGCTGGCCGATCCTGAAAGAAGCGTTCGAGGATGCCCGCGAGCGGCGCATGAGCATGGAACTGTCCATGCTCATCGCGATCGTCGCGGCGGCAGCTATTGGCGAGTGGGTGACCGCGCTGCTCATCACGACGTTCGTGCTCGCGGCGGAGATTCTGGAAGACCTGGCAATGGATCGCGGCCGCGACGCCCTCACCGACCTGATGGCGTTCCTGCCCGACACGGTGCAGGTGCGGCAGGATGGCGACACCATCACGGTGCCTCTGGGCGAGGTCGAGCCGGGGCAGATCGTCGTCGTCGCCCCCGGCGGTCGTATCCCCGTTGATGGGATCGTGGTCGCGGGCGAGTCGACAGTGGATCAGTCGCGCATCACAGGCGAGTCGCTGCCCGTCGAGATCACGGTCGGGAGCGAGGTGTTCGCCGGTTCGATCAACCAGGTCGGCGCGGTCGAGCTGCGCGCCGAGCGCGTCGGTGCGGAGTCATCCTACGGGCGCATCGTCGAGGCGGTGAGGCAGGCTCAGGAGTCCGAGCCTCCCGTGCAACGGTTGGCCGACCGTCTGGCCTCCTGGCTGATCTACCTCGCCCTCGGCGGCGCCGTCATCACCTACCTCGTCACCCGAGACATCACTTCGACCATTGCGGTCGTCGTGGGCGCGGGAGCCTGTGGGGTCGTCGCGGGAACGCCGCTCGCGGTGCTCGCAGCCATCGCTCGCATCGCCCGATCCGGGGCGTTCATCAAAGACGGCGCGCACCTCGAAGCCCTCTCCACCGTCGATACCGTCGTGTTCGACAAGACCGGCACCCTCACCACCGGCACCCCCGCCGTCACCCAGATATGCACCGCCCCGGGCGTCACCGATGATGAACTGCTGATCCTTACTGCGGCTGCCGAGGCCTACTCAGAGCATCCGCTCGGACAGGCAATCGTCACGCACGCGCGAGGACTAGGGCTGCCCGTCGGCCCGGCCGAGGACTTCACCTACCGGCCCGGTCTCGGCGTCACCGCCACCGTCACAGAGAGGACGGTCGCGGCAGGCAGCTGTGGCCTGGTCGCTGACGCCCCCGACAAGGTGGAGGGGCAGGGCATTGCGACTGCTGTGCATGTCGGCATCGACGGCGCCTATGCGGGCACGATCCTATTGGCCGACACGATCCGCGACTCCGCGAAACAAGCGGTGGCCGAGCTGCACCGGCGCGGGCTGCGCACGCTCATCATCACGGGCGATCAGGAAGCGACCGCGCGAGCGGTCGCCGCCGAACTCGGGATTGACGACGTGCGCGCGGGCCTGCTGCCGGATCAGAAGCTCACCGCCATCGACGCCGAACGCGCAGCCGGGCATCGACTCGCGATGGTCGGCGACGGCGTGAACGACGCTCCCGCGCTCGCCCGCGCCGACGTGGGGATCGCGATGGGATCGGGTACCGAGATCGCCCGTGAGAGCGCAGACGTCGTGCTCATCAGCTCCGACCTGGGCGACCTCGCCCACACGGTGCAGGTCGCGAGGCGTGCACGCCGGATCGTGATGTTCAACTTCGCAGGCACCATCGCCGTCGACCTCATCGGCATCGGCCTCGCAGCGTTCGGTCTACTCAGCCCCGTCGCCGCCGCGCTCATCCATGTCGGCTCGGAGACCGCGTTCATCCTGAACTCAGCCAGGCTCATCCCCGGGCGACGCACCCGATAACGCTTCACCACAGCCCAGGCCGCGACACCCACCGGCCCAGGCCGCACTTTCCCACCTCTTCTCTTCCGAATGAAGGCAGGCTACCTAGTGCGTTAGGTTGTCGAGCAAGCAGTCCGTCGCTACAGCTGTTCGCCGGTGGAGATGAGAAAGTTTGCCCATGCGATCCCTCCGCCCGCGATCAGTGCGGTCAGCACCGCCACGAGCACGCCCATGCGACCCCGCGCGGCGCCCTGGTAGTTCCCGGCCGATGCGGAGACCGCCCAGGCTGCGGCGGAGATGAGCATCATCATCACGGAGAGCACGAGCATGATCGTCATCAATGCGCCGATGATCTGCCCGAGTTCGTCGGAAGCGCCGACCGCGCCGAAGTCCGGGGTGACGTCCGTGATTCTCATAGCACGCACCTGCCCCCAGTCGTCGTTTGGTCCAGGCCGACGATGACCGCGCCGTGCCGGGTGAGCCACACGCCGGAGTCGATCGCGAGGTTGCCCCACCCGCCGGGGAGGATCTCGAAATGCAGATGCGGGCCGGTGCTTTTCCCGCTGCTGCCGACGTCGCCGATGTGCTGGCCTGCGACGGCGCGCTGACCCTCGGTGACATGGATGCCGTGATCCCACATATGCGCGTAGAGCGACGCGAACTTCTCGCCGCCGACGGTGTGCTCGATGACGATGAGGTTGCCCCACCCGCTGATGTACCCGGACAGCCGCACGACCCCGTCAGCCGTCGAGAGAATCGGCGTGCCGTCCGCAGCGGCGAAATCGGTGCCCCAGTGGAAATCGCCAGCTTCCCCGGTCACCGGATCGACGCGCGGTCCGTAGGGGGAACTGATCCAGTAGCTGCCCTCCGGAACCGGCACCACGACACGGCTCGTCTCGGGCACCTCGCCCGCAACACCCCCGCCGCTGCTCCCGTTTCCGCGTGACGCGGTGAGGGCGTTGATGATCGCGTCCGCGACGGGCTGGTACTCCTGATACCTGTCCGGGTAGGCGGACACTTCGACGGCCTGTGCCGCTTCGCCGGGATCCATCTGCTGCCAGCTGGGAATGTCGAGCAGGCCCCGCGGAGACGGGTAGTTCGGGCCTGTCGGCCCGCCGTAGAACGCCTTCGCCTGATACGTCGAGTCCATGAGCTCGGCAACTGTGCCCCACCCCGCGGCGGGCCGCATCTGGAACAATCCCAACGAGTCATGGTCCGAACCGTTCCCGTCGTTCGGGAAATCACCGGACTCGGGGTACGCGCCCGTGTTGGCGAGCATCCGCAGGCTCGACTCGGTGAGCGCCGCCATCAGCGCGATCCGCACTCCCGCGTGCTCCACGCCCGTGATCTGCCCACCGACCGTGATGATCGTGGCGGCATGGGTGAGCTGGGTCTTGCCGAGGGTGATCCGCTGCC
>CAMFIY010000129.1 GCA_945952575.1 uncultured Leucobacter sp. | reverse complement strand
ATGCTACATAAGCCGAAACGTTTTAGCAAGAGGGTGAGCGGGCCAGAATAATTAGCAAAATATCTGAACGAAACGATTTGGCAACTCGGAACTGCGCGTTCCGGATCGCGCGTATGATCGAAGCCATGAATCCGACTTCTCGCCTGCATCTCGCACTCTTCCAGGAATCCCCGGTGCCCAGGGATCTCGACGCGAACTTCGCCCGGGTCGCGAAGGCGATCGTCGAGGTGCAGGCGGACCTGCTCGTCTTCCCCGAGCTCTTCCTCTCGGGGTACCAGACGGAGCGGCTCGGCGAGATCGCGATCGGAATCGAGGATCCGCGAGTCGGCGAACTCGCGCGGGCGTGTCGCGAGAACCGCCGCGGCCTCCTCGTCGGGTTCGTCGAGTCCGGCGCATCGGGCACCGCGGGATCGTCGGATTCCGCGGCCGGGCCGGAATTCTTCGATTCCTATCTGGCGATCGACCGGGACGGACAGGTCCTGCCGACGGTCAGAAAGACCCATCTCTTCGGCGGTGAGCGCGAGGTGTTCGCGGCCGGGGCGCTGCTCCGGCCGATCGATCTCTGCGGAACCCGGGTCGGGGTCGTCAACTGCTTCGAGATCGAGTTCCCCGAGGTGTCGCGGACACTTGCCATCCGCGGGGCGGACCTGCTCATCGCCGGTTCGGCGAACATGCATCCGTACGAGCTCGACCACCGTGCGGCTGCCGTTGCCCGTGCGTTGGAGAACCGGATCCCCGTCGCCTACGCGAACCGGGTCGGGAGCGAGTCGGGGCATGATTTCTGCGGACTGAGCAGAGTGGTCGACCGGGATGGGAGGATCCTGGCCGAGCTGGATGCCGACGAGTCGGCGATGATCGGCGCGACCGTCGACCTGATTCCTCGGGAGGGCGGACCGACCGACATGCTCGCGCAGCGCAGGCCGGAGCTCTACGAGCACTGAGCTTCGGGTGGCGGATGCTGCGCGGTGCCGGCGCCGAGACCCGGGCGGCGGCCGGGGCCGGATCCGCGATGGATCCGGCCCCGGCTCGCTCGCTCAGCCGACGTAGACGGGCGTGCTCGGCGATCCCGCGTGGAATGCCAGCGCCTCGAGGGCGATTCGGCCGGCGACCAGCTGCGTGCGGGTCGAGTGGTCGAGCGAAGGCGCGGGCTCCGCGATATCGAGGCCGATCAGACCGGCGGGGGAGATCCCGCGGACGATCTCCAGAGCCTCGCGCATCGTCATGCCGCCCGGCGTCGGGGCGCAGGTGCCCGGTGCGTAGGCCGCGTCGAGGGCGTCGACGTCGAAGGTGAGATAGAAGCCCTCATCGCCCACGCGCTCGAGGATCTGCTCGACCGCCCAGACGGTGCCCTTCTCCCAGATGTCCTCGAGCCAGATCACGCGGATCCCGTTGTCGCGGCAGTACTTCAGCTCGGTCTTCGGGTTCATCCAGCCGCTGATCCCGACGAGCACCATCTTCGACGGATCGTAGCCGTTGTCCACCGCACGGGTGATGGTGCAGCAGTGGTTGAGCTCCTCGCCGCCGACGTGCGGTGCAGCATCCAGGTGAGTGTCGAACTGCACCCAGCCGGGGCTGGTGCCAGGCTTCTTCGCCGCCTTGCCGACAGGGATGCTCACGGAGTGGTCACCGCCGAACACGACGGGGATCGCTCCCGCGGCGACGATCTCGGCGATGTCGGCCTCGACGCGCTCGAAGGTCTTCGGCGTGTTGCCCAGGGCGACCTTGCAGTCCCCGGCGTCGACGAGCGGAAGATGCGCGAAGAGGTCGAAGTCGAAGGTCGCCTGGAAGTTCGTGTACTGCACCGAGGTCTCGCGGATCGCCCGCGGGCCGTAGTTGGCGCCGCTGCGGCTGATCGTGGTCCCGTCGAAGGGGAAGCCGTAGATGACGGCCTTCGCTCCAGCGCTCTCGATGGCTTCCCGTTTGGGCTCGACGCTGGGCACGCCCATGAACGTCCCGCCGATGCCGCCGTGCAGGAGACCGTTCCACATCGTCTCGTCGAACGAGCCCGCCGATACTTCAGTCATGTTCTCTCATTTCATCTCGACTCGGAGTGCCCTCCGGTGCTGTTCTGATAAAACGTTTTGGATCATCATTGATCAACAAACAACAATGTGCCGAAACGCTTCGGCAATCGTAACATCTGAACGATTCGAGTGTCCAGCGTCCCGCCGCCCCGCTGGAGCATCGGGTCATCCGGGTGCCGGATCCCCGGGACCGGGCTGCGGACTCCGGGCGCCGCCGAGTGACGGTCGGCCCGGCCGGGTCGACCGCTCAGCGCGGCCCGTCGCCGAGCCGCAGGCCGGGGATCAGCGCGACCACCAGCACCGCTGCGGCGAGGGCGAACACGGTCGCGAAACCGGAGCCCGCCAGGGGCAGGGTGAGGAAGGCGAGTCCGGCCACCGCGAGCGTGACCGCAGAGCCGGTCGAATCGGATATCGAGAGCGCCGAGGAGTTGAAGCCCTCGTTCGCTCTCGAGGAGTAGGCGAGCGTGAGCACCGACAGCCTCGGATAGAGCAGTCCGATCCCGCCGCCCGCGATGCCCCAGCCGAGCAGGACGAGCCAGGGCATGCTGCCCGACAGCGTGATGGCGAGCAGGATCAGGACGCCGAGCAGCAGCCGCGGGATGCTGATCAGGGTGATCCTCCTGCTGCCCATCCGCTCTCCGTGCTTGCCCTGGACGAAGGAACCGAGCGACCATGCCAGCCCGGCTGCTGTGAGCGACAGCCCGGCGAGCATCGGGCCGAACTCGAAGCCCTCCATGAGCAGGCGAGGGACGTAGGACTCGGCTGCGAAGAAGGCGCCCGCGATGAGACCTCGGAGGAGGACCACGCTCGGCAGTCCGGCGCGGGATCGCAGCGTTCCCGGGGGCACCAGCGGCCGGAGTGCGAGGCAGATGACGGCGATGCAGACCGGAACCGTCAGCCACGCGATGGCTGCGGGCGCCTCCGCGGCGAAGCCGGCACCGATCGCGGCCGCGGCGACCACCGCGGAGAGGAGCAGCCGCACGCCGATCGCGCCCCGGCTCGGCGACTCGTCCTGCTCCACGGGGTCGGCTGTCCGTTCTCCGCTCGGGCCGATCCCGTCGGCCGGGGCCGAGGCGCCGAGCGGAGTGCGGCGCAGATTCGCCATGACGAGCAGGAACGCCACGGCGGTGAGCGCAGCGACGCCGAGGAAGACCCAGCGCCAATGCAGGAACTCGGTGACGACGCCGGCCAGGAACGGCCCGACCATCGACGGGACGACCCATGCGGCGGCGAAGGCGGCGAAGATCCTGCCGTGCAGCTCCCTGGGGTAGACGCGGGCGACGAGCACGTAGAGCGCGACGATCTGGGCGCCGACGCCGAGCCCCTGGATCAGCCGACCGACGACGAAGGTGTACATGTCCGTCGCGGCGCCCGAGACGAGCAGACCGGCCATGAAGAGCGCGACCGCGGTGAAGAGCGGCGCCTTCGGCCCGGTCCGATCGCTCCACGCTCCGGCGGCCACCATCCCGATCACTCCGGTGGCGAGGGTCCCGGAGAACGCGATCGCGAACAGCGTCTGGCCGTTCAAGTCCGCGCTGACCACCGGCATCACCGTCGTCATGGCGAGCGCCTCGACAGCGTCGAGGAAGATCAGCGCCACCGAGCCGACGGTGATGCCCAGTCGGACCCGATCCCAGATCGTGGCGGGTGCGGCAGCACTCATTCCGGCGTCGGCCAGGAGAAGAGCGTCTGCGAGGTGCTGACCGTCGGCTGCAGGTGGAGGGGCGCGGGCGCGGGGGAGCCTCCGAGCCCCGGGCCCTGATCCGGTTCCCGACCCTGTCGAAACGCCTCAGCCGCTCCGCGAGCACGCGCGTCCGCAGCCTCGTTCAGCGGGTGCCCGGCGTGCCCCTTCACCCATTCGAAGGCGATCTCTCGGCCTCGCAGCGCGGCGTCCAGGGTCTCCAGCAGCTCTCGGTTGAGCACCGGCTTGCCATCGGCTTTGCGCCAGCCGCGCCGCTTCCAGCCGGGCATCCACTGGGTCACCGAATTGATGACGTACTGGCTGTCGCATAGGATCCGCAGCGGTTCATCGGTATCGGCGGTCGCATGCAGGAGATCGATGACCGCCATGAGCTCGCCCTGGTTGTTGGTCGCCTTCGGCCAGCCTCCTGCGCGCCAGTGCGCGTCGTCGATGTACCAGGCCCAGCCGGCGGGTCCGGGGTTGCCCAGCGCTGATCCGTCGGCTGCTGCGGTGATCGTCATGGTTCTATTCTGCCGTCTCTCGAGAGGCTCGCGCGTCCAGGGTGAGCCAGGGCAGGGCGGCGCGTTCACGTCGTCTATGGTGGGAGGAATGAAGGAGATCACGAGCGGGACCGTGCTGCGTGCGCGCCGGGAGAACATCGAGCTGCGCACCGAGGACGGGCTGACCCTGGTCGGGGAGCTCGCGCTCCCGGACGGACGGGAGCCCCGTGCGACGCTCGTCACGCTGCACCCGCTGCCCACCGCGGGCGGCTACATGGACTCGCACGTCATCCGCAAGGCGGCGTGGCGTCTGCCCGAGCTCGCCGATCTGGCGGTGCTGCGTTTCAACTTCCGCGGAACCTCCTCGCCGCGCGGTGCGAGCGAGGGGGATTTCGGCGACGGCGAGACCGAGCGTCACGATCTCGAAGCGGCGATGCGCTTCGTGCGGGATCGCGGCCTGCCGGATCCCTGGCTGCTGGGCTGGTCCTTCGGAACCGAGGTCGCCCTCAAGCACGGGTTGGAACAACCGATCCGCGGTGCGATCCTGCTCTCACCCCCGCTGCGGCGCACGAGCGATGCCGAGCTCGCGGCCTGGGCCGATGCGGGGCCGGAACTGCTCGCGCTCGTGCCGGAACACGATGACTTCCTACAGCCGGAGGAGGCCAGGCGGCGATTCGCCGCCGTGCCGTGCGCTCGAGTGATCGCCGTCGCCGGGGCGAAGCACCTCTGGGTGGGGGAGAAGTACGTGCGACGCGTGCTCGACGAGATCGTCGCCGAGGTCGGGACGGCGGCGACTCCGCTGCCGACCGAGGTGGCAGCGGACCGCCTCGCCGATTCCTGAGCCGGCAAAACCGGCCCTGCCGGCGTCGGAGCCCGGACCCGTTCCGGCGCCGCGTCAGCTCTGCTCGGCCTCGCCCCGGTTCGGCTCGTGGTGCACGGGCTCGGTGCCGACGGACTCGTTTCGGATCGGCTCGTCGGTCGCATTCTTCGCCACCGACTCCATCTTGCGCGCGTTGGTGAGCACTTCGCCGAGGCTCTCGAAGTAGCGCGCCACGGCGCCGCGCTCGACCTTCAGCTGCAGCATCCGGTCCTCTGCGGCCGCGAGCACCTTCGCCGTGCGGTCCTCGGCTTCGGCGAAAGTGGTGCGCGCGCGATGCTCGGCCTCTTGGACGATCTCCGTTGCACGGCGTTCCGCGGCGAGCTGAATCTCGTGCGCCTCGGTGTTGGCCCGGCCGGCGAGCGTCTCCTGCTCGGCCCGCGCCTCATCGATCTGGCGCTGGATGTCGCTGAGGAGCGTACGGGCCGCGTCCTGCTGCTGTTGCGCGGCAGTGGCGGCCTCGGCCTGGCGGTCCGCGATCTCCCGCTCGAGCTGTTCACGGCGCTCCACCGCGGCGAACTCGAAGTCGGCCTCCTCCTTCGTGATGCGCGCGGTGAGCGCACTCGCGGCGGCCTCCGCGTTCGCGCGCAGCTCGGCGAGATCCCGCTCCTCCCGTGCGCGGTGCTCGGCCAGCTCCTTCGCCGTGCTTGCACGGAGCAGTTCGGTCTCCTCCGTGGTCGTCGCGCGGAGCGTTGAAGTCTCGAGCTCCGTCGCCTCGAGAGAGGCCTGCCGCGCGTAGCGGAGCTCCTCCTCCTGCGCCGCCGCGGCCGAGGCGAGCTTCCGCTCGTGTTCGCCGCGCTCGCGCTCGATGTCCGCGGCCAGCTTGGTTCGATCCCGGTCGAGGCGGAGCTCGAACTCCTCGCGGTCGATGCCGAGCACCGACGCGGCCTCTTCGCGCTGCAGGCGCAGATGCTCGGCCTGGGCGGCCGCGGTGTCGGCGAGGCGCTGCTCCTGCTCCGCCGCGCTCGCGGCCAGACGCTCCTCGTGGACCGTGCGCTCATCACCGAGCCGGGCTTCGTGCTCCGCCTGCTCGACCGCGATCCGCCGCTGATGGTCCCCCAGCTCGTCCGCGAGCGCACGCGACTGCGTCTCCCGCTCATCCGTCAGCGACTTCTCGTGCCGGGCCCGCTCGCTCGCGAGTCGCTGATCGTGCTCGTCGCTCTCGGCGGCGATGCGGTGCTGATGCGCTTCGAGCTCGGAACCCAGACGGCTCGTCTGCGCCGCCGACTCCCGCTCGATCCACTGCTCGTGGTCGCGACGCTCGTTCGCGATCGCGCGATCGTGCTCCTGCCGCTCGTGGGCGAGTTGCGAGTCGTGCTCCTCGCGCTCCTGGGCGATCCGGGCGTCGTGCGCCGTGCGTACGCGCTCGAGTTCGGTCTCCTGCGCCGTGGCCGCGTTCGCGAGTTCGGCCTCCTGGGCTTCGCGGGCGCGGGCGAGTTCGGCCTCCTGCGCCTCCCGGGCGCGGGCGAGCTCGGCCTCCTGGGCTTCGCGCTCCCGGGTCAGTTCGGCCGCCTGCTCCTCGCGCGCTCTGGCGAGGGCGTCGTCGTGATCGGCCCGCTCGTGCTCGATCCGCTGCGCGTGAGCGGCGAGCTCGTCGGCGATCCGCTTCGCGTGGGCCTCGCTCTCGTGGCCGATGCGGCGATCATGCGCCTCGCTCTCCTCGGCGATCCGAAGCGCATGGGTCTCCGACTCCTGAGCGAGCCGGGCCTTCTGCTCCGCCGCGCTGCGCTGCAGCTCCTCGCGGGCGAGCGCCGTCTCGCCGGCGACCGTCTCGCGCTCCCGTGAGACGAGCGCCTGATGCTCGGCGAGCTCGTCACCGATCAGGAGGTCGTGGCGCGTCCGGGCCTCGGCCAGCTCCTGCTGCTGCTGCTCACGCCGGAGCTCTGCGGCGGCCGCGAACTCTTCGCTCGCGCGGGCGCGCTCGCGCTCGCCCTGAGCGGCGCGCGTCTCGAGCTCCGATTGGAGGGCGCTGCGGGCGACTTTCGTCTCCGCCGCCAGCGCCGCCGATTCCTGTGCGAGACGCTCGCTGTGGCTCTTCTCGCCGGTCTCGATCCGCTGCCGGTGCGTCTCGAGCTCTTCGGCGATCCGTCGATCGTGCTCCGAACGCTCCTGCGCGATCTGCGCACGCAGCGTCTCGATCTCGTCGGTCAGCGTGCGGCGCAACGCGTCGATCTCGGCGTTGAGGACGCGCTCCTGCTCGGCGTAGCGCTGGGTGTACTCGGCCTCGTCGCGCCGGGACTGGCCCTCGAACCGTGCCCGCGCCTCGGCGGCCTCCGCCTCGAGCCGCGCGCGATCCAGTTCGAAGGCGCGCTCCGACTCCTCCCGGCGAGCGGCGAGATCCGCCGCCTCCCGCTGCGTCTGATCGCGCAGCTCGTCGACCTCGCTGCGCGCGGCGGCCGTCAGGCGTCCGGCCTCGGCCTCGGCCTCGGCGAGCAGCGCACGCGCCTCGGCCCGAGCCGACTCGAGCGCCGCGGCGCTGTCGCGTCGGCTCGACGCGTCGAGGAGGCCCGCGGTCTCGTTCGCCTGATGCAGCATCCGGTCCGACTCGTCCTTGGTCTGCGTGGCGAGCCGCTCGGCTTCGGTGCGCGCATCCGCGAGCATCGTCTCCGACTGCTCGGTCGCCGAGGTCAGCAT
>CAMFIY010000128.1 GCA_945952575.1 uncultured Leucobacter sp. | reverse complement strand
GCAGCGGACCCGGCGATCGTCGACGCCGGGCGCGATCGCGATCAGTCCCCGCTCCTCGAGCTCTTTGACCGGACGGTGGATCGCCTGCTTGGTGACCTGGAGGACGGCGAGCAGCTCGCCGACCGATATCCCCGGGCTGCGCCGCACGAAGTAGAGGATCCGGTGATGGGTGCGCCCCAGCCCGTGCTCGGCGAGCATCCGATCGGGCAGGGCCGTGAATGCCCGGTAGCCGAAATACAGCGCCTCCACGGCGGCGCGCAGCTCGGCTTCACGATCCAGGTCAAATGAATTGACCTTTTCTTGTCTCGCACCCATAATTGTGGCAATCACCTTGACCCATCTAGGAGGTTGTGCGACATGTTCTCCCATCGTATAGAGGGGCTGCGACCGTCACCGATCCGGGCGATCCTGAGCGTCATCGACCGGCCCGGCATGATCTCCTTCGCCGGCGGGCTCCCCGCCACCGAGAGCCTCCCGGAGTGGTCGGGATCCGTCTCGCGCGAGATCCTGCAGTACGGCCCGAGCGAGGGCGAGCCCGCATTGCGCGCGGTCGTGTCGGCCCAGCTGCGCAGGCTGGGGATCGATGCGCCCGTCGAGCGCGTCATGATCCTCAGCGGAAGCCAGCAGGGGATCGATCTCGCAGCGAAACTCTTCGTGGACCCCGGCACACCGGTCGCCGTCGAGTTCCCCACCTACCTGGCCGCGGTGCAGGTGCTCCGCTTCTCAGGGGCGCGCTTCGTCGACCTCGCGAGCGGGGAGGCGAGGGGAGCCCGACTGGCCTACGCGGTCCCGACGTTCGCGAACCCCACCGGATCCTGCATGAGCGATGCGGATCGGGGCGCCCTGGCCACATCCTGCCTGGCGAACGGCACCGTGCTGTTCGAAGACGATCCCTACCGCGAGTTCGCCTACGACGCCTGCGACCGCACTCCCGTAGCCGCTCGGATGACCGGTGGATCCTGGATCTATCAGGGATCCTTCTCCAAGACGTTCGCCCCGGGCCTGCGCCTCGGGTTCCTCGCGGCGTCGGAGGATCTCTTCGAGCGCCTGCTCATGCTGAAGCAGGCCGTCGACCTGCACAGCTCGCGCCTCTCGCAGCACATCGTGCACGAGGCCGTCACCGGCCCGGACTGGGAGGATCGGCTCGACCGCCTCACCGCCTTCTACCGTGATCGACGGGACACGTTCGAAGGGGCCCTGCAACGGCACTTCTCCGGCCTCGCCGAGTGGGAGACTCCCCCGGGCGGCCTGTTCTACTGGCTACGGCTGCGCACCCCCATCGACACACGAGAGCTGCTGGGCGAGGCACTCGAACGAAACGTGGCGTTCATGCCCGGCGAAGAGTTCTACCCCGACCGACCGCAGTCGGGCACCATGCGCCTGAACTTCAGTCACGCCGGAGCCGAGGAGGTCGAACGCGGGCTCGCGACGCTCGCGGGGGCGGTTGCGTCCCACAGCTGAACTCGAACTTCGCGGCAGGCCGCTTTACGCATCGAGTCGATCGAACTGGTCGCGCGCGCTGCTTTCCATGCATCATTGATCCACACGCCGAATCCAGGCAGTAGGAGACGCGATGAACCAGCAGGGCGCGAGGGATCGATCCGCATTCTCACGCGCGTTCGCCGAGGCGCTCGTCTCACGGAAACGCTCGCTGACCCGCCTCCATCGACAGCTCGCCGACGCGGGCGACCCGGTGTCGCTGGCAACGCTGAGCTCCTGGCGATCCGGCACGCGGCATCCCGACGGGGCCGCGTCGCTCGCCGCGGTCGAGCGCATCGAGCAGCTCCTCGACCTCGAGCCGGGCTCGCTCCTCGACCGAGTCATCCGACGCTCCCGGCTCGGAGCCCTCGGTGACGCCACGACACCGTTCGGCAGCCCCGGAATGGATGTCGTCGTCGCGGAGACGCTCGACGAGCTGCGGGCGCCCCCTCTCGGCATCACCCGTGAACTCTCGATCCAGATGACCAGCGAAGTCGATCGCGACGGCAACGTCGCCCACCGCTCGTTCGAGCTGCTCGTACAGGGCGTCGCACCGCGCGTGACGGAGATCTCATACGTGATGGTCTCCCCGCCCGGCAGGCTCGTGGTGCCGGACTTCGAGGTGATCGGCGGGCGACTGGACCGCCTCCGCAAGCACGAGACCTCGCAGGCCCTGGCCTTCGTCGTAGCGCTGGACCGCCCGCTGGTCCACGGCGCGACCGAGATGATCGGACTCCGCATCGACGGGCCGTGCGTCGCACCCGAGGACCGGGAGACCGGCAGCCTGGCGATCCGAGCGGTCCGCAACATCGTGCTCTGGACACGGTTCCATCCCGAGGCCGTCCCGGACTGGGCGGACGAGATGGAGGTGCAGGTCGCCGATGCCGTGGAGCCCGTCCTTCGCCCGATCCGGCCTGCTGTTTCCATCCACCAGGCGCGTCACGACTTCGGCCCCGGTGCGCTGGCGTTGCGCTGGGGCTACGGCGAGCGCGGCTAGCATCGGGGCGCTGCAGCGAATGACCTGGCGTCGAGGAGGCCGACGATGAGCGATGACGGGGATCCCGGGCGATCGGATTTCGCCCGGGCGCTGGGCGCGGCGCTGGAGGAGAGCGGCTGCTCGCTCTCCGCGCTGCACCGAGAGCTCGTCCGCGTCGGGCATCCGGTGTCGATCGCGACGCTCAGTTCGTGGCGTTCGGGCATGCGCCGCCCAGGCGGCGACGCCTCGCGCCGCGCGGTCGAGGCCGTCGAGGGGGTGCTCGGTTTGGCAGCAGGAGCCCTCCTCCGCCGACTCGCCGAGGGCCCGGAGCTGAGCGCGCTCGAGCCGGGAAGGGTGCCGTTCTCGGAAGCGGAAGCGGACGCCGTGATCGCCGAGACGCTGCGACTCATCGACGGGCCTCCGTTCGAGGTCACGCGGGAGCTGAGCACTCAGGTGACCACCGAGGTCGGGGCGAGCGGTCGCATCGTCCGATTCACGACGCGCACGCTCCTCCAGGCGGTCGCGCCGCTCGTCACCGAGATCTCGTACACCGCCGTCTCACTGGAAGGCCGGACTCACGAGCCGCGCATCACTCCGCGGGGTGCACGGATCGTTCGCGAGGGCGCCCACCCGAGCGGCCGGGCGCACGGCATCGTCTACGAGCTGGATCAGCCGCTCCCGCACGGCTCCACGGCAGTGCTCGAGATCGAGTTCGACCTCTCCGCGGATCCGACGCACGAGCGCGAGAGCGGCGCCTTCGTGATTCACCCGATCCGGGATCTGGTCGTCTGGACCAGGTTCCATCCCGAGGCGGTCCCCGACTGGGTGGTCGAGGTCGAGGAGAGCCCAGGCACAGAGGGGATGATCGAGCGCCCCCTCATCCCAGACGTCTCGATGCATCAGGTGCGCCGCGACTTCGGTCCCGGCGCGCTCGGCGTCCGCTGGGGGTACGGGTCGCAGAAGCAGTAGGCTCCGCGGCGGCGGCCGATTGGGGGCGGCACTCACCGCTCCGAAGCCGAGGATCCGGTGCTGCGTTCGCCGCCGCGGAGTACCTCCACGCTAGAGGCCCGGATTTCACGCTCATCAGGTGTCGTGAAAGGGTTGGCCGCCATCCTCGGAGACGACATACTGTCATCTAGCCGGGGCGAGATCCATCCCGGAGGGGAGGGGACCCACTCGTATGTCGACGCATGAGCACGCTGCGATGCCGCAGGAATCGAACGCCTGGCGGCGCTTCTGGGAGCGCGGAGGATGGTGGCGCTCGCTCCTGCTGGTCGCCGGGTATTTCGCGCTCTACCAGCTCAGTTCCCTGCTGTTCGGCCCGCTCGTCGCCGGCAGCCAGCCGGGGAGCCCGATGGCGATCGTCGTCGGCTTTGCATTGCCGATCGCGCTCGGCAGCCTCATCCTGGTCGCCTTCGGATGGTCGACGGGCTGGTTGCGCGAGCTGTTCGCTCGACAGCCGATCCGCGGCCGCGGCTGGATGTGGATCGCCGTCGCCGTCGTGCTGCTCTTCAACGTGCTGCACTTCGCAGCGATCGACTACGGCACAGCGGGCCCCGGCGTCGTCGCGGCGTGGCTGTTTGCGGGTCTCTTCATCGGCTTCGCCGAGGAGGTGCTGACCCGCGGCTTCGTGGTGAACCTCATGCGCAAGGCGGGATACCGGGAGATCTCGGTCGCCCTGATCTCGTCGCTGCTCTTCGCCGCCATGCACTCGGGGAACCTGCTGACCGGGCAGGCACTCTTCCCGACGCTCGTGCAGATCGTCTACACTTTCGCGTTCGGGCTCTGCATGTATCTCGCCCTACGCGTGACCGGCAATCTGATCTGGCCGATCCTGCTGCACGCGACTACCGATCCGTCGATCTTCCTGTTCCTCGGTCACCCCACGGACGGCGCGCTCGCGAAGTTCGCGAACATGGGCAACCCGGCGGTGATCATCACCGGCCTGATCCTGCTGATCTTCATCCGCGGCAGGGTGCAGCGGGACCCGATGGGCGGTCCTCAGCCGCAGCACGTGGCGGCCTGAGCGGCGTGACCGAGCCGTCGATCACGGCCTGAGCCCGGGTACGACGGGCACGGGCCGGGATCGCGAGTTTACGCCTCGTCCCCGGTTTTGCGCTTGCCGAGACCGGCGATGATGCCCGCGCCCGTCAGGAGCGGGATCGCGAACTGCGCCATCAGCGTCAGGAACCCCCAGCCGAAAGCGGCCGACCAGAACCCACCGTACTCATCCTGCGAAAGGGCGATCAGGAGGACGATGCCTCCGATGAGCAGCAGGGAGATGCCGGTCCAGAGCAGTGCGCGGAACGGCAGCGCCGCCGTCTGCACGAGGTCGGGCGGCGGCGCGTAGCCCGTCGGGCGGGGAACGGATCCCGGCGCGGACTGCGACTGGGCGATGGGTTGCGGTGCGGGCTGTGACTCGCTCATGCTTCGATGCTAGCCAGATCTCTCGTTCGGCTATGCGATGCCACGCGGTTCTCCCGAGCGCCGACTGTTAGGTTGTCACCATGCCTCGTAGCTTCTGCATCGCGCCGGTCGCCGACATGAACCCAGTCACGCTCTACCGGGTGCTCCGGTTGCGCACCGACGTCTTCGTGGTCGAGCAGGAGTGCCCCTATCCCGAACTCGACGGGCGCGATGTCGAGGGCGGGAGTCGCCTCGTCTGGGTGGAGGACGGCGCTGCGGTCGTCGCGACGCTCCGGATCCTGCGCGATGAGGATGCGCTGCGGATCGGGCGGGTCGCGTCCCATCCTTCGCAGCGCGGCACCGGTGTCGCCCGGGAGATGTTCGCCTTCGCGCTTGAGCAGTGCGCCGCGCTCGGGCCCGGCCTCCCGATCGTGCTGGACGCCCAGGCGCCGCTCGAGGGCTGGTACGGGTCCTTCGGCTTCACCCGGACCGGGGAGCCGTACCTCGAGGACGGGATTCCGCATGTGCCGATGAGCAATGCGACGGCGTGCGGTCGCCCGACGAGATAGATAGGGAGTATCCATCTCGATGCTGCAGGACTTTCTAGATGTTCTCGGGCCCCACCTCTGGTGGCTGGTTCCCGCATTGATCGCAGCCGGGGTGCTCGCGTTCCCGGCAGTCGGCCGGGGCCCGAACTCGAGTCGCTATCGGGATCCGTGGCGCGGCTTCCGATTCCAAACCCGGGAACAGGTGATGACCCGCGCCGGGAATCGCTGCGAGTCCTCACTCTTCTTCGCCTGGGGACGCTGTGCGGAACCGGCGACCGAAGTCGACCACATCATGCCGTGGTCGCGGGGAGGCCCGACCGTCCTCAGCAACGGGCAGGCGCTCTGCTCGCACCACAATCGATCAAAAGGCGCACAAGACCCGAGGTGGTGGGATGTCCTCGGCCTCGAACGCCGCCGCCGCACATACTTCCCCGCCGATGCCGATGTTCGAGTATTCGCTGTGCTCTCCGATCAGGAGAGGGCGGCCAGAGAGGCCTGGCAAGCGCGGCGGCGATGAGGTTGAGTTAGTCCGACGGCGAATCAGTATGGTCACGCCGTTCTAGCAGCAACGCCCGCACCTCGGCGAGCTCTTCGCGCAGTTGCTCTACTTGCTGGCTGCTCGCGACGGCGATGGTCTCCCTGTTGACACGCTCGACGATCCAGGATGCGAGCGTCGCTGTAACGGCGCCGATCAGCGTCACACCGGCAACCATGAGGCCCGCGGCGACGATCCGTCCTGCAAGCGTGACCGGATGAAACTCGCCGTAGCCCACAGTCGTCATAGTCACGAACGTCCACCAGATCGCGTCACCGAAGTTGTTGATATTCCCATTGCCACGCTCCGCATCAAGGACGGCGAGGGAAGAGATGAGGATCACTACCATCGATGCGCCGATCGTGTAGACGATGATTCGTCCGCGCAAGATACCGCCAGCGGATCTTTGGATCAGTGCGATCACGGTCAGGAAACGCATCAACCGAAGCGGGCGCAGCATCGGCAATATCACGATGGCAAGGTCGAGCAAGTGCCGCATGAACCAGCGACCACGATGCTCCACGACTGCGAATCGCACGACGTAGTCCACCAGGAAGAGTCCCCAGCTCGTCCAGATCACCCACTCGGCGATCAAAGCCATCAGGCCGCTCGGCCGAGAAATGATCTGTATCGCGTAGGCGACGAAGAAAGCCACTGCGGCAGCTGTAAGGGGCCACTCGGTGGCTTTCACCCAGCGCTGGTACCTCACCCCATACATGAAGAGCCGATCAGGATCGGATCAGGAACCGAGGGAGCCATGGATTCTCCGGCTGCACAGAGTTGCTCGCCGCAGTGCTTCTTACCCAAGCCCGGGCTGGAGCACCTCGTCGACAAGGGTCTTCTCAATCGTCGAAACCTCAGGGTTATAGCCGCTCTTCCTCCTGATCTCCTTACGGATGGAATCCAGGACAGCGGGGCTGCGGAGCACTTCGGCGAGAGCCTGCGGCGAAGTCGCCGCCCGTTGCTTCCAATGCTCATCGATCGTGCCCCGTTTCAGCGCAGAACGGTGAAGATGGAACAATTTCTCCATCTTCTTTGCCGGCGCCTCATCTCCGAGCAGGTCGACTTCTAAGACAAGACCTGTCTCCACCTGCTGACCGGTGTTCGCGGTGACATGGTAGGCCTGCCAAACCTGCCCGTTCGTGAGGATCACCCATTCCAGCCCCTCCTTGATCGCATAGGTCTCGACTTGACGGAGATGGCGCGCGTTCAACTTCTGTGCAGCTCGTTTCACTTCGATGAAGGCGACGAGTTGCTTCTCGATTCGAATGCCGTAGTCCGCGAACTCACCCCGGACAGCGAACTCGGTCGTCAGGTCCTCGTACTTGTCGTATCCGAGGGCTTCACAGAGGAAATCTGTGACCAGGAGCCGTGTGTCTCCTTCGTTGGCGTCGCGTTCGACGATGTCATTGAGCGGTTTCTGGAATCGCCGGACGCCCTGACGAATCTCGTCCCGGGCGTCGGAAGCCCACTTCGGGCCGGTTGAGCTGCCTGAAGTCGTGGAATCTGCCACTATCACTCCTCACCATTGGGGAACTGGGTTCGCAGGAGCGAGTGCTAGATCTCTTTCGTGATAGCTACACGACCACTCCTAGCCATTACTCTTGCATACCTCCAGCAGTTCATGGATATCTTTGCGCCTAACGCTCGATCACGACCGCGAGACCCTGGCCCACGCCGATGCAGATCGCGGCGACCGCGACCCCGCCGCCCCGCCGAGCCAGCTCGTGCGCGGCGTGGCCGATGATCCGCCCGCCGGAAGCGCCGAGCGGATGCCCGATCGCGATCGCACCGCCGTGGATGTTCAACCGCTCC
>CAMFIY010000127.1 GCA_945952575.1 uncultured Leucobacter sp. | reverse complement strand
CGCACATCCCGCTCGGCCCGGTCATCAACTTCTCGGCGTCCAACTTCCCCTTCGCCTTCTCGGTGCTCGGCGGCGACTCCGCCGCGATCCTCGCGGCCGGCTGCCCGCTCATCGTCAAGGCGCACTCGGGGCATCCGGAGCTGAGCGACGCCACCGCCGCGGTCGCCCTCGAGGCGCTGCGCGGCACGAGCATGCCCGAAGGGATCTTCCACGTCATCCACGGCCGCGATGCCGGCGTCGACGTGCTCAAGGATCCGCGGATCAAGGCCGGCTCCTTCACCGGCTCGATCGGCATCGGTCGCCTGCTCGCAGACATCGCGGCGTCGCGGCCCGCACCGATCCCGTTCTACGGTGAGCTGGGCAGCGTGAATCCGGTCTTCATCACCGCGGAGGCCATCGCCGAGCGTGCCGACGAGATCGCCTCGGGCTACCTGACGAGCGTCTCGGGCTCCGCCGGCCAGCTGTGCACGAAGCCCGGATTCGCTTTCATCCCGGAGGGCAGCGAGCTGCCCGCGGCGATTGAGCGAGCGGGCGTCGAACTGCCCGAGCACCGCCTGCTCGGCCCCCGGATCGCGCAGAGCTTCGCCGAGCGCCGCGACGCGATCCTCGGATCATCGGGTGCGCGCGCCGTGATCGAGGGCGCCGTGCGCTTCGACGAGGACGAGCAGGGCTGGGCGCGACCGACGATCGTCGCGATCTCGCTCGACGATTTCCGCACCGGCCGCGAGGCGCTGGTCGAAGAGGCCTTCGGACCGCTCTCGATCCTGGTCGAGGTGCCCGAGGGCACCGATCTCGCCGCACTGATGCCCGAGTTCTACGAGGGCAACCTGACCGGCACCCTGCACCTCAGCAGCAGCGAAGCCACCGGCGAGACGGACAATGCCGACGAACTGCGCGCACTGGTCGAGGCGCTCAGCCGCCAGGTCGGCCGCGTGCTCTTCAACGGCTGGTCGACCGGCGTCGCCGTAACGCCGGCTCAGCAGCACGGCGGCCCCTGGCCGGCGACGAGCAATGACGCCAGTACCTCGGTCGGCACCGCGGCCATCGGCCGCTTCCTGCGGCCCGTCGCCTATCAGAACGCCCCGGTGGCGTTCCTGCCGGGCGCGCTGCGGGATGACAACCCTCTGAGCGTGCCGCAGTCCGTCTCGCCGGCGGGAGAGTCGGGATCCTGGGGAAGCCGCTGGCGCTGATGCGGTGAGTCCAGGAGGCGCTGTCGATTCCGGCAGCGCCTCCGGTTTCTCTCCGCGATTCCAGGCGCTAGGCTCGAATCCCAGACGTATCCATCGTCGTCGCATCAGGAGCATGCACCGCCACGAGCCAGGTGCACCATTCCTCGACGCGCGAACCCCCTCACCGACCCGAAGAGGCGCCATGTCCCCCACCCGCACCGGTCGAATCGCGCGACGCCTGAGCGTTCTCCTGGCCACCCTCGCACTCGCGCTCGCCGGGTCGGCACTCGTCGCTCCGGCCGCCGTCGCAGCGCCGCACGCCGGCGAGATGGTCCCCGTGCAGCAGTGGGGCTCCTCGCTCGGGTCGGCGAACGGCCGATTCCACTACCCGGTCGGCATCGCGGCCGACCCGTCCGGCTACATCTACGTGACCGACCTCGGCAACTTCCGGATCCAGAAGTTCAGCCCGACCGGTTCCTTCGTCCGTTCCTGGGGCAGTCAGGGTACCGCACCGGGCAAGTTCGGGGAGCTCTCCGGCATCGCAGCCGATGCCGCGGGCAACGTATACGTCGCCGACAACAGCAACCATCGGATCCAGAAGTTCACCGGCACGGGCCGCTTCATCCGGAGCTGGGGCAGTGAGGGCTCGCTCGACGGGCAGCTGCAGAACCCCAACGGAGTCGCCGTGGACGCGGAGGGTCGCGTATACGTCGCCGACACCTTCAACGATCGAGTGCAGCGGTTCAGTGCGACGGGCGTCTTCCAGACGAAGTGGGGCGGCACCGGCACCGGCCCGGGGCAGTTCGACACGCCGAGAGGCATCGCCGTGGATGCGCACGGCAGCATCTACGTGACGGAGACCGGCAACCACCGCGTTCAGAAGTTCGATTCCGACGGGGTCCGCATCACGGGCTGGGGTGCGAAGGGAAGTGCTCCGGGCCAGCTGCACACCCCCTTCGCGATCGCCGTGGGCTCCTCCGGCAGTCTCTACGTGTCCGATCCGGGCAATGCGCGCGTGCAGCGCTTCGCACCCGATGGCACGCCGCTGGGAGCCTGGGGCGATACCGGGATCGGATCGGCCGACTTCACGAACCTGCGCGGCGTGGCCGTCGCGAACGGCAGGGTCTACATGACCGAGACCTTCAACCATCGCGTGCAGGTGTTCCGCCCCGCGGCGGCGCCGAAGTTCTCGCGGGCGCCGAGCTCGACGGCGAAGAAGACCCGGGCCTACCGCTCGTACGTCCGCGCTTCCGGGGTCCCGGCCGTGTCGAGGTTCACGATCGCTTCCGGGATTCTGCCGAAGGGCCTGAAGCTCTCTGCGAACGGAAGGATCAGCGGAACGCCGACGCGCAGCGGGAAGTTCGCCTTCACCGTGAGGGCTTTCAACGGAGTGACCCCGTCCGCGCTCAAGACCTTCACGATCACGGTCGCCCGGTCGTAGGCTCGGAGGATGGGATCCTCTCTTCGCCTGCTCAGCGTCACGGCCGGCGCCGCACTCGCACTCGCACTCGGCCTTGCCGGGTGCTCTCCGGGCGGGGCCGCCGAGGCAGCGGGGACCAGCTGGGGCTCTCCCGGCGCACAGGCGGAACCGTCGATCACGTTCGAGCGGAACGGCAGCTTCACGGGGAGCGACGGCTGCAATCACCTCGGAGGGAAGTGGCGGATGGACGGATCCGTCGTGGAGCTCGACGACATGGCCATGACGCTGATCGGCTGCCCGGACATCGATACCTGGCTCTCGCGCGCTGCGAGCGCGGTCATCGCGAACGACACCATCGTCTTCCGCGACGAGCGGGAAGACGAGATCGGCTCCCTCGGGCGATTCGACGGCTGAACGAGCCCCGCTCTCGGCGGGCGATCCCTACCAGGCGACGGCGAGGATCACGTTCACGACGGCCAGACCGCCGATCGAGCCGATGATCCCGGCGCTGACCGGCTGACCCTTCTTGCCGCGCACCTTGCCGACGATCGCGAGCACCAGGATCGCGACCAGGATCAGCGTCTTGATCCCGATCTTCATGTTGTTCGGCTGGAAGTCACGCGCGTAGAGCGTGCCGACGAGACCCAGGCCGGTGACCAGCATCAGCCAGGAACTGTGCAGGATCGCGCCGTTGATCTTCGCCGCGCCCTCCTTGACCTTCGGCATCTGGCTCATCACGCCGCCGATGATCCCGGCGAAGCCGATGATGTGGAGGATCAGCAGGACGTCTCTGAGGATTTGCATACCCTCATGCTACCGCTCGCCTTGCGGTGCGCCGAGTAGGCACGACTCTGCGGAAGAAGTGCATGCCGGAGCGGCGAGGCCGCCCCGGTACTCGGGATCAGTGGAAGAAGTGCCGCTCCCCGGTGAAGTACATCGTCACCCCGGCGGCCTGCGCGGCGGCGATGACCTCCTCGTCGCGGACCGAGCCTCCCGGCTGTACGACCGCGCGCACGCCGGCGTCGAGCAGCACCTGGAGTCCGTCGGCGAAGGGGAAGAAGGCGTCGGATGCCGCCACGGCACCCGTGGCGCGCTCCCCCGCCCGTGTCACGGCGAGACGACACGAATCGACGCGGTTCACCTGCCCCATGCCGACGCCGACCGAGGCGCCGCCGGCGGTGAGCAGGATCCCGTTCGACTTGACCGCGCGGCACGCGCGCCACGCGAACTCGAGCTCGGCGAGGGTCTCCGCGTCCGCAGCATCGCCCGCGGCGAGCGTCCACTCGTCGGCCGGGGCGAACGATCGATCCGCATCCTGCAGCAGGAAGCCGCCCGAGATCTGGCGCAGCTCGATCGGGTTCGCCGCGAAGTCGGCGGGCAGCACGAGGAGGCGCACGTTCTTCTTCCGGGTCAGGATCGCGAGCGCTTCGGGCTCGAAGCCCGGCGCCACGATGACCTCGGTGAAGATCTCCGCGACCGTCTCGGCCATGCCCTTCGTGACCACGCGGTTCGCGGCGATCACGCCGCCGAACGCAGAGACCGGGTCGCAGGCGTGAGCGAGTGCGTGCGCCTCGGCGATCGGATCGGCCGCGCTCTCCGGCGCCACCGCGATGCCGCAGGGGTTCGCGTGCTTGATGATGGCGACGGCCGGGCGTTCGTGGTCGAACGCGGCGCGCAGGGCGGCATCGGCGTCGACGTAGTTGTTGTACGACATCTCCTTGCCGTGCAGCTGGGTCGCCTGGGCGATGCCCGCGCCTTCGGTCTCGGTGAAGAGCGCCGCACGCTGATGACTGTTCTCGCCGTAGCGCAGGACGGATTCGCGCAGCCCGAAGATCTCGAAACCGATCGTCGTCGCGGCGACGGATCCGTCGGCCGGAACCGCGAAGATGGCGTCGATCGACTCGTCCGCGTCCTCCGCGTCTTCGGCGGGCGCATGGTTCCAGCCGAGATCCTGCTGCTCGAGGAACCAGTTCGCCACGGCGGCGTCGTACTGCGCCGTGTGCACGAACGCATCGGTGGCGAAAGACCGGCGCAGCGCCAGGGTCGTGCCGCCCGCCTGCACGGCCTCGATGACCTCGGCATAGCGGGCCGGCGAGACCACGATCGCCGCGTTCGCGTGATTCTTCGCGGTGGCGCGCACCATGGCGGGGCCGCCGATGTCGACGTTCTCGATCACGTCGGCGGGAGGCTTGCCCGCTGCGACGGTCTGCTCGAAGGGGTACAGGTTCACGACGACCAGCTCGAAGGGCGCGAAGCCGAGCTCGTCCAGCTGACGACGGTGATCCTGGAGCCGCAGATCCGCGAGCAGCCCCGAATGGATCGCCGGGTGCAAGGTCTTCACCCGACCGTCGAGCGCCTCGGCGAAGCCGGTGACGTCGGCGACATCGGTCACCTCATGACCGGCCTCGCGGATGGTGGCCGCGGTGGATCCCGTGGATACGATCTCGACGCCGGCGGCGGCGAGTGCCTGGGCCAGGTCGAGCAGCCCCGTCTTGTCGCTCACCGAGATGAGCGCCCGCTTCACGGGGATCACGTCGCGATGCTCGTAGAGGCTGGGGTCGTGGCTCTGGACTGCCATCTGGTCGGTCTCCTCGTTCGGAAGTCGGATTATTCGGGAAGGGTCAGCTCACCGGCCGCGATCGCGCGGACGGTGTCGACGAGCAGCGGTCGCTCGATCTGCTTGATCCGCTCGTGCAGCTCGTCCTCGCTCTCGCCGGGGAGGATCTCGACGCGGGCCTGGCGCAGCACCGGACCGGTGTCGACCCCCTCGTCGATCACATGCACGGTCACGCCGGTCTCGACGGCTCCGGCGGCGAGCGCATCCCGCACAGCGTGGGCACCCGGGAAGAGCGGGAGCAGCGCCGGATGCGTGTTGATGAGGCGCGGCGAGAACTCGCGCACGAATCCGGGCGGCAGGATCCGCATGAGGCCGGCGCTGACGACGAGCGTCGGCTCTGGGCCCGTGTTCATGCCGTGCTCCTGGAGCGCGGCGGCGAGCACCTGCCCCCACTCCTCGCGGTCGTCGTAGTCGCCGGGGCGCACCACGAAGGCGGGGACCCCCGCGGCCTCGGCGTGCACGAGCCCGGGGGCGTCGGTGTCGGATCCGACGGCGACGATCCGGACGAGTGCGTCGGTGTCGGCCACCGCCGGGTCGTTGAACTCGTCGAGCAGGGCCTTGAGGTTGCTGCCACTCCCGGAGATCAGCACGGCGACTTTCAGCACTGCCTCAGTCTACCTGCGCTCGACCGCCGAGCCGATCCTCGATCGACGAGGGCGCTTACGCGGTCTCGACACGCCGATGTGACGGAGACGACGCTCGCGCTACGAGGTGGTCAGCAGGCGGGAGCCCGCTGCATTCCGCGCGGCGGGTCCGTCGCACACGTCTGTCGTATCGGACCAGAGTTCGTCGAGTGAGATCCCGAGTACCCCGGCGATCGCCGCGACGGTCGGGAACGCCGGGGTTGCGACACGTCCGGACTCGATCTTCCGCAGCGTCTCCTGCGAGATACCGGCGCTCAGAGCCACATCGAGCATCGGGCGGGAGCCGCGTGCTCGGCGCAGCAGCGCCCCCAGGCGTTCGCCGCGCGCGATCTCTTCGGGGGTGAGTGGAAGTCGAACCATGTGCCAATTCTAATCCCGGTATAGTAGTACCGGGATAGTTATTGGAGAACCGGAAGGCCACCGCGATGATCGAGATCCTGAACCCGGCCGAGCTGGACCGCGCGAGGATGACGGGTCGCCTGGTCGGGGACATCCTGCACGCGCTCAGAACCCGCTGCCGGATCGGCACGAATCTGCTCGACCTCGATCAGTGGACGAAGGAGATGATCGAGGAGGCCGGGGCGGTCTCCTGCTACGTGGACTACGCTCCCCCGTTCGGCCGGGGCAGGTTCGGCCACTATCTCTGCACAGCGGTCAACGATGCCGTGCTCCACGGCATGCCGCACGACTACGCTCTCGCCGACGGGGATCTCGTCACCCTGGATCTCGCAGTGATCAAGAACGGCGTCGCCGCCGACGCCGCCGTCAGCTTCGTCGTCGGCGCTGATCCCGCGCCCGAGGACATCGCGATGATCGACGCGACCGAGCGGGCGCTGGCCGCAGCGATCGAACTCGCAAGACCGGGGAGACGACTCGGAGACCTGTCACACGCGATCGGAGAGGTGCTCGCCGACGCCGGGTATCTCGTCAATCTGGAGTTCGGCGGCCACGGGATCGGCTCGACCATGCACCAGGACCCCCATGTCGCGAACGCGGGGCGGCCGGGTCGCGGCTATACGCTCCGCTCCGGGCTGCTCCTCGCGCTCGAGCCCTGGGTCATGGCCGACACCGACCGCCTCGTCACCGACCCTGACGACGGATGGACGTTGCGCAGCGCCACCGGATGCCGCACCGCGCACACCGAACACACGATCGCGATCACCGATGGTGCCGCGGAGATCCTCACCCTCCCGGCTTCCGCCGTCGCGTGAGCGTGAGACGGAGGGACGGGCGGGCTGACGGGACCCCGCCTACTCCATGGCCACGATCTCGTCCACCAGCTCGAGCGGATGCTCGACGGCGTAGTGCGCGAGCTCCTGCTCCGCCCAACGATCCCAGTGCGGCGCGAACATCTCGCCGTCGCGATCGAGCGCCCGTCTGCGCCGCACCTCCTCCGCACACTCGAGCCAGACGCTGCGCACCGTCCCGCGTTCCGCCCAGTGCTTGGCCGCGGCGAGATTCTCTCGGGTGACCGAGCCGCACCCCTCCACGACCAGCGGCAGCGACGGATCCAGCGGAACCCATTCGGCGAATCGCACCATCTCCCAGATGTACCGCCGATATCCCCCCTCCGACAACGCGGTCGCAACGGCACGGGACCCCGCGGCGAGCCCGTCCCAGCCGGGGTACAGATCGTCGAGGTGCAGGATCTGGGCCCCGGCGAACACAGGATCCTCCGCCCCCGCCACGATGCGCTCCGCGAGCACCGTCTTGCCCGACCCGGAGCGGCCGTCGATCAGCAGCACCGCACTCATCAGCCCGCCCCCTCATTCCCATCGGGTGAATCCGGCCGGCCGATGGACGAACGGGAGGCCGGCGTTTCCAGCGCCCCGGCGCGCATGCGGACGACTCGATCCGCGATCGCCTCGGCCTCGGCCTCGTCGTGGGTGACCAGGATCGCCGTCGTGCCGGCC
>CAMFIY010000126.1 GCA_945952575.1 uncultured Leucobacter sp. | reverse complement strand
GACAGCTCTCATGCTCGGCGGCGGTATTCTTGGCGTATGGCAAATCCCAGGGCTGGCAAGGTCTCAGAACGCATCCAGCAGATCATCGCGCGCAGGCTCGAGAAGGGTCTGCGCGATCCGCGGCTCGGTTTCGTGACCATCACCGATGTGCGGGTGACCGGAGACCTTCAGCACGCGAGCGTCTTCTACACCGTGTACGGGGATGAGCAGGAGCTCGCCGATTCGGCCGCGGCGCTCAAGGCGGCAACCGGCATGCTGCGCTCCGAGGTGGGCAAGCAGCTCGGGACGCGGCTCACGCCGAGCCTGGAGTTCATCCATGACGAGCTTCCGGAGAGCGCGGACCATCTGAACTCCCTGCTGGCCGAGGCGCATCGTCGCGACCAGGAGGCGCAGGCGCTCGCCGCCGGTGCACAGTACGCGGGCGAGGCGGATCCGTACGTCAAGCCGCGCGAGGCCGACGAGGGCGCAGACGACGCCCTCGCCTCCGGCGACGACTTCGACGAGGCGGCGGACGACGAGCTCGACGAGCTGGAGGACGTGGACGAGCTCGACGACTCGGAGGACTACGAGGACGACGAGAGCATCGGCTCCGAACTCGACGAGGAGTCCGAAGAGCGCTGATCCTCTCAGGACCTGTGACGGCAGGGCCGAGAAGGGCATTGAGTACCAATCCGCGTGACTGTCACTGTGAGAGAAGACGAGAACAGCTCGGCGATAGGCTATATTTCTCACTTGGATCCAAGTTTATTCATAGAATAGTGCTCGGATGTGGCATTATTTGTCCATGGCTGAGCACTCACCGGGTGGAGTTGAACCGCAAGATAATTCGCACCCCGCGCCGTACCCGCAGCATCAGGTTCCGGGATCGGCTCAGCCACTCGTAACCTATGCCGCACCCCCGTTCGGCGCCGTTTCTCAGCCAGTGCAGAAGTCATCTACTTTGGGCGTTCTTGCGCTGATCGCGGGGATCCTGGCGTTCCTGCTCGGGTTCATTCCAGTTTTCGGAGTGATCGTAGCCTTGGCCGCTGTAGCTTTGTCGATCATCGCCTTGATCAAGCAGCAGCCTAAAGGGCTCTCGATTTCCGGCTTGGTGCTTGGCGGCATCGCTTTGCTGACCAGTTTGATCATGACGGTCGTGTTCGCGTTCGCTGTAACCAGCGATCCGGACTTCTCTCGCGGTGTCGCCGCAGCAGGCAGCGATACTGAGAAGACGGAGACTCCTACGCCCACCGCTACCGCGGAGGAGCCTCAGGAGTCGACGGCACCTGAAAAAAGCGAAGAGCCTGCGGCTACCGAGAAACCGAAGCCGGAGTCGAAACCCGAGCCGAGGCCTGAGCTCGGAACGGTCGAAGCTCCGTTCTCTCAGCCGTATGTCGCGAAAGGGCTTCTGGGTGGGGAGAAGTACAAGTTGAGGGCGCGGGTTGTCGATGCGAACGCAGCACAGCGTGTTAAAGACTGGAACATGTTCAATCCCACGGCTCCGTCAGGGTTCAAATATGTCGTCGTTAAGTACACGATGGTTGGCATCGATCCCGATGGCGTGGATCCGTCGCTAGCGAGCTTCGACATGTCTCTTGCCACGAAAGAGGGTAACCGATACGACGAGGAGTTCCTCGTGCTTGGCGATGGCATGACCCCGATGACGGATGGGCCGAAGCTCTACCCGGGTTCGAAGTTCTCCGGCTTCTCGGTGTATATCGTTCCGAAGAAGGCGAGATCCTTCTTGGTCTACGACAACGGCAATTACGTCTCGCTCTGAGCGGGCCGCGGCTGAGTTCGAGCACCGGTGTCTGATGCTGCACATCTTCGGACGAGTCTCGCGGCTCGTTTACGGCAGCTGGTAGACGCCGTCGTGCTCGACCAGCAGGCCGTCGGCCACCAGGGAGTCGAGTGCGCGCCGAGGCTGATCCTCGGTGCGCACACCGCCCTCGGACGCGGCGGCGAGCGCGTCGGCGCGCGATACCGGGAGTTCCGACTGGCGCAGCAGCGCCATGATCCTGCCGCGCACCTGCCGGTCGCTGCCCGCGAACGCCGCTTGCTTCGCACGGCCGGAGGGTGCGTTGTCCGGATAGCCGGCCCCGCGCCACTCGCACCAGTCCGCGAGCGGGCAGTCGCCGCAGCCAGGCGTCCGAGCGGTGCAGAGGACCGCGCCGAGCTCCATCGCCGCGGCGTTGAACAGGCGGGCCTCGTCAGGCTCCTCGGGCAGGAGCGCCTCCATGTCGGCGAGGTCGGAGGCGCGCGGCGGGCCGGCCGCGGCTAGGCCGTGCACGAGCCGGGCGATGACGCGGCGCGTGTTGGTGTCGACGACGGGATGGCGCTCGCCGTAGGCGAACGACGTGACGGCGCGCGCGGTGTACGGGCCGACACCGGTCAGGCCGAGCAGCGCGTCGGCGTCCCTCGGCACGCGATCCCTGTGATCGCGGGCGATCTCGGCGGCGGCCCGGTGCAGCCAGAGCGCGCGTCGCGGATACCCGAGCCGGCCCCACGCCCGCACCGCCTCGCCCGGCGCCTCGGCGGCGAGCGCCGACGGCCTCGGCCAGCGCTCCATCCACTCGAGGAACCGGGGCAGCACCCGCTCGACTTGAGTCTGCTGCAGCATGAACTCGGAGACCAGCACGGCCCACGGATCGATCTCGCCGGGTCGGCCTCGCCAGGGAAGTTCGCGCGCCTCGCGCGTGAACCATGCGTTCAGCGCGTCCGCGATCTGCTTCTTCCGGCCGGGCACCCGCTCAGTCTAGGCGCTCGAAACCGCGGCCCCGGCCTCGCGCGCGTCCTCGGGCCGGCGTCGGATCGCGGCGCGGATCACGAAGAAGAGCAGGACGATGGCGGCCGTGAGGGAGATGTGGCCGAGGCCCGCGATGCCGGAGATCATCTTGGAGGACTCGAGCCCGAGCACCGTCAGCGAGCCGTGCAGGATCAGCATGGCCGCGGTCAGCGAGACGCCGATGTGGTACAGCCAGAGGAACCAGGAGAAGCGCTTGCGCGCCGCGGAGAGCCGGAACGCCTGTTCGAGCCCGAGCAGGATGAGGAACGGGAAGAACCCGAGCGCGAGCAGATGGGTGTGGGCGAGGCCGAGCTGAGTGAACGCGCCTTCGGGGAAGTCGTTGAGCTTCGTGAACTCGCGGTAGAAGAGGCCGGAGGCGACGCCGACGCCTCCGTAGACGAATGCGGACACGAGGAGGTGGTTGAGTGCTTTCTTCATCGTTCCAGGCTGGCAGGGAGGCGTGCGCGCGGCATCGCCCAAAGTATGGAGATGCGTGCGGTCGGTAGGCTGGGCGGGATGAGATCACACGCACCGAACGGGATCCTGCTGGTCGACAAGGCCGAGGGCTGGACCAGCCACGATGTGGTCGCGAAGGCCCGCCGTGCGCTCGGCACCCGCAAGGTCGGGCACGCCGGGACTCTGGATCCGATGGCGACCGGACTGCTCCTGCTGGGCGCCGGTCCCGCCACGCGACTGCTCACGCATCTGGTCGGACTCGACAAGACCTACACGGCCACCATCAGGCTCGGGATCGCCACCGTGACCGACGACCGCGAGGGCGATGCGCTAGATCGCGACGAGACAGAGCGGCTCGAGGTCGCCGCACGGATCGCCGCGCTGACCGACTCGCCCGCGCCGATCACGGCCGCCGCCGCCGCGCTGACCGGCCCGATCGAGCAGGCGCCCAGCGCGGTCAGCGCGATCAAGGTCGATGGCCGTCGCGCCTACGACCGCGTGCGCGCGGGAGAGCAGGTCGAGCTCGCGAAGCGTCCGGTCACGATCCACGCCTTCGAACTCGGGGATCCGCGGACCGCCCGTTCCGATCGGGGCGATGAGGTCATCGACATCGACGCGACCGTGCGCTGCTCCTCGGGCACGTACATCCGCGCCCTGGCGCGGGATCTCGGCGCGGCGCTCGGCGTCGGCGGGCACCTCGTCGCGCTCCGTCGGATCGAGGTGGGACCGTTCGACGTGGCCGCGGCGGTCTCGACCGCAGCGCTCGCCGACGGCGGAGTCGGCGCCGCCGAGATGCTGGATCCCGCGACCGTCGCCGAGCGGTTGTTCCCGGTGCTCCGGCTCACGGCGCAGCAGGAGATCGATCTGGGTCACGGGAAGCGCTTGGAGGTGGATCCCGAGCTGCACCCGGACGCGAGGCTCGTGGCGGCAGTCGCCGCCGAGGGGCCGGGTGCCGGGCGGCTGGTCGGTCTCGTCGAGGTGAAGCGCGGCCGGACCCGAGTGGTCACGAACTTCCCGACACCCGACGCGACGGGGCTCGGATCCGGGGCGAGCGCGTGATCCTCTGGTTCACCGTCGTGCAGATCGCGGTTGCACTGGTCGCGGCGGCGGTCGCGCTCGGCGTGTTCGTCAGGGGCGCCGCACCGAACGACTACTCGCTCGGCGCGAGCGCGCTCGTCGGGGTGCTGCTGATCGTTCAGATCGTCGTGGCGATCATCGCGCCGCTCGCGGGCAGCCCGCCTGCCGGCGATCCCCTCGAATTCTGGATGTATCTCGTCGTCGCGACGGTACTGCCGTTCGCAGCCGGGTTCTGGGCGCTGATCGATCGCAAACGCAGTGCGAATCTCGTCCTGATCATCGTGCATCTCGCCGTCGCCGTCATGCTCTACCGGATGCTGGTCATCTGGATCTGAGACGCCGCGCCCCGATTCGGGCCGGTAAGCTGGAACGCGTGCCAGAAACCGTGATCGACCAGTCGGAGGCGAGGAAGCACGCCCGCACGGGCAGCCTCGGCCGGGTGCTCATCTCCGTCTACATCATCCTCGCGATCGGTGCGACGATGCGCGCGCTCTATCAGATCATCGCGAAGTTCGACGAGGCGCCGCTCGCATACAGCCTGTCGCTCGTCTCCGGCATCGTCTACATCGTCGCGACCATCGCGCTCATCAAGCGCACCGGCGCCTGGCGCACGGTCGCCTGGATCGCACTGGCCTTCGAACTCACGGGCGTGCTCGTCGTCGGCACGCTCAGCTTCACGCATCCCGAGCTCTTCGCGCACCCCTCCGCCTGGTCCTGGTTCGGGGCGGGCTATCTGCTGGTGCCGCTCTTCCTGCCGATGCTCGGCATGCTCTGGCTCCGTCGCACCCGCCCGACCGCGCAGCAGGCGGATGACGCCGCTGAGCCCCGAGCGGCGGCGTGATGCAGATCTACCGCTCGCTCGACGAGATCCCGGACGGCGCCTTCGCGACGGGAACCGCGATCGCCATCGGCAAGTTCGACGGCGTGCACCTCGGACATCAGGCGCTCCTCGCGGGCATCGCCCAGGCTTCGGCGAGACGCGGCCTCGAGCCGGTGGTCTTCACCTTCGAGAACAACCCGCTCAGCCTGCTCAGCCCGGAGAACTGCCCCGAGCCCATCATGAGTCCGCAGCAGCGGATCGATGCGCTCGCTGAGGCGGGGGTCGCGGCCTGCATCATGGTGCCCTTCGATGCGAGGCTCGCCGCGGTGCCGGCTGAAGAGTTCGTCCAGCGCATCCTGGTCGATCGCCTGCGCGTCAGGTACCTGTGCGTCGGGGAGAGCTTCCGCTTCGGGCACGATGGCGCCGGCGACTCGCTGATGCTCGCCAGTGCCGGGCTCCGCCTCGGCTTCGACGTGGACTTCGTCGCCCCGGTGGAGGATCCAGAGCTCGGAGTCATCTCGTCCTCCCGGATCCGCGAAGCGATCCTGCAGGGCGATGCGGCTACCGCGGCCCGCATGATGGGCCACCCGGCCGCCGTGCGCGGCGTGGTGGTGCGCGGCGATGCCCGGGGCCGCGAGCTCGGCTTTCCGACCGCGAACCTCGGGGCCGGCGACGGTGCGGACGCGGAGGTCGGCGGGCTGATCCCGGCCGACGGCGTCTATGCCGGCTGGGCGGTCGTCGGGGGCGTGCGCTACGAGGCGGCGATCTCGGTGGGCGTCAACCTCACGTTCGAGCCGGAGGGGACGCCGCGCGTGGAGGCGTTCCTGCTCGACTTCTCCGGCGACATCTACGGCGAGCGGATCGAGATCAGCTTCGCCGAACGGCTGCGCGGCATGGTCGCCTTCGCCGGGGTCGACGCGCTGATCGAGCGGATGCACGAGGATGTGCGGCAGGCCCGCGCGATTCTGTTGGGGCGGGACGCATAGCGTCCGGTCCAAAATCGCGGTGGCGCCACTGCGCCGGTTCTCGCGGGTCGTCAGACCGGCAGAGGTTCGCGATGCCCTCGTGGCCGATAGACCGGAGTCTGCGCATCCCGCTCGCCGCGCGCAGTGCTAAACTGATGACGGATCACGCCAGCACCCGCGCTTCGAGCCGCCGTGTCATGCACGCTGTCAGGCCGAGATCGGAACAGCAGGCGGATCCCGCAGCCCCGTTCACGGGCGGCGCACGCCGATCAGGAGATCCATGGCAACCACCACTGCCACGCGCGGGGGCAAATCCCGCAACCAGGGGCGCAAGAAGCACACTCACAACGAGGGCATCATCCCGCTGCTCGCCCGTGCCGTCCGAGAGGTCGAGGCGTCGGCGCAGCGCGGCAAGGCCAGCCCGGCGAACCGCACCAAGTTCCACGTCATCGCCCTGCTGATGCGCGAGGAGCGCGCCCGCATCAAGACCGCCGAGGGCATCTCGGACTCCGAGCGGGCCGAGACGCTGAAACGCCTCGATGGCGTCGCCGCGATCCTCGCGAAGACGGCGGCGCGAGACACCAGCCTCATCACGCTGCTCGAGCCGGCCGCGCCGGTCAGCGAGGCGGCGCGCATGCTCAAGCGGAAGATGCTCGCGCAGGCGGGTATCGAGGTTCCGGTCGCCGAGCCCGAGCCCGAGCCTGCGAAGGCGTTGATCCCCGCGGAGCTCGCGGAGCGCCAGGTGGTGCCTCGCGGTGTCGAGGGACGGATCCTCTCGAATCCCTTCCTCGCGCCGGATCTGGGTCAGAAGCGCAAGCCGACCCCGGTGGTGCGCCTCGCGAACTGGGAGCTGCTCGGGCCGCTCCTGAAGTCCTTCGAGCAGGGCGGCGGCGGATCCGCGTGCATGGAGCTGCCCGAGCCGCCCGTGCCGGATCGGCTCGCCCCGCAGGGCCTCGAGCTGATGCCGCACCAGGCGCGTTTCCTCGCCAGTGTGCGCGACGGGCACCGCAGCTTCCTGCTCGCCGACGAGCCGGGCCTCGGCAAGACGGCGCAGTCGGTGATCGCGGCGTCGGTGGCCGATGCGTACCCGCTGCTCGTGGTCGTGCCGAACGTCGTGAAGATGAACTGGGCCCGCGAGGTGCAGCGGTGGACGCCGCAGCGCCGGGTGACCGTGATCCACGGTGACGGCGACGAGATCGACGCCTTCGCGGACGTCTTCGTCGTGAACTACGACATCCTCGATCGCCACCTCAGCTGGATCTCCCGATTCGGCTTCCGCGGCATGGTCGTCGACGAGGCGCACATGATCAAGAACGTGCAGTCCCAGCGATCGCGCAACGTGCTGGCGATCTCGGACCGGATCCGGGATCGCGTTCCCGGCGGCCGTCCGCTGCTGCTGGCTCTGACCGGCACGCCGCTGATCAACGACATCGACGACTTCCGTGCGATCTGGCGGTTCCTCGGCTGGTCGGACGCCGAGAAGCCCGGGCCCGAACTGATGGCGGCCCTCGAGTCGAACGGGTACACGCCGGCCGATCCGGCCTTCTACCCGGCCGCGCGGCAGAGCGTGGTCGACATGGGCATCGTGCGCCGTCGCAAGATCGATGTGGCGGCGGATCTGCCGGCCAAGCGCGTGGTGGATCTGCCGGTCGAGCTCGACGACGACCTGGGCCGGGGCGTCCGCGAGGCTG
>CAMFIY010000125.1 GCA_945952575.1 uncultured Leucobacter sp. | reverse complement strand
GGACAGCCACGAGCCGCGGGCCGCGCAGTTCGCCCATGCCCGCAGGGCACTCGCGATCTTCCGCACGCTGCGGGACGGCGGGATCGTGGAGATCGTGCGCGACTCCGATGAACATCCCGCGCCCGACCGCGACGATCCGATCCTGCAGCTCACCGTCGACCTGCAGTCGAACTTCGCACTGAACCAGCCGCTCTCGCCCTTTGCGCTCGCCGCCGTCGAGCTGCTCGATCCCGAGTCGCCGGAGTACCCGCTCGACGTGATCTCGGTGATCGAGTCGACGCTCGAAGATCCGCGGGCGATCCTGCGCGCGCAGGAGCATCGGGCGCGCGGCGAGGCCGTCGCCGCGATGAAGGCCGAGGGGATCGAGTACGAGCAGCGAATGGAACTGCTCGAGGAGGTGACGCATCCGCAGCCGCTCAAGGAGCTGCTGACCGAGGCGTTCGAGGCCTACACCCGCGAGGTGCCGTGGGCGCGCGACTACGAGCTGCGCCCCAAGTCGGTCGTGCGCGACATGATCGAGCGGGCCTTCGGGTTCCGCGATCTCGTCTCGTTCTATCAGCTCGGCCGCGCCGAGGGCGGGGTGCTGCGCTACCTCAGCGACGCGTTCCGCGCGATCGAGCGCACCGTGCCCGAGCAGGCGAAGACGGCCGAGCTCGAGGAGCTGATCGACTGGCTCGGCGAGCTCGTGCGTCAGGTCGACTCGAGCCTGCTCGACGAATGGCAGGCGCTCTCAGCCGAGAGCATCGCTCTCGGCACGGCGACCGGTGCCGCCCACGGCGGCAGCCCGCGGAGCGAAGCGAGGGGTGAGGCCCCCGCTGGTCCGGCGCAGGATCCTGAGGCGTACCGGAAGGCCCGCGAGCTGCTGGGGTTGGGTCCTGCGGACGGGGATGGGTCGGATCCGGCGAATCTCGCGCCGCCGCGACGATCCCTGCTCGCCAACGTCCGCGCGTTCACCGTCATGGTGAGGAACGCGGTCTTCCAACGGGTGCTGGCCGCAGCGTTCGAGCGGATGGACGAGCTCGATGAGCTGGACGGAAGGGCCGGTTTCGGCCGGGATCGCTGGGGCGACGCCCTCGACGCGTATTTCGCCGAGTACGACTCGATGGGCACGGGACCGGAGGCGCGAGCCGCCGACCTCCTGCGCCTGGAACGGGCGCCGGGGGAATGGCGCTTCCGCCAGGTGCTCGACGACCCCGCCGGCGACCGCGACTGGGCGATCGAGGGCATCGTCGACCTGGCGGCGTCCGAGGACGCCGGCGAGCCGGTCGTCCGCGTGGAGCGTGTCGGTCCGTTCAACGGCTGAACGCGGCTGCCCGGGCGTGGCAACCGGCCCGTTCCCAGTCTCGACATAGGATGACCGGCGAGGCTGGACGGACTGCGCCCGGCGACCTCGTCGGCCCCGGGGGCCGGCGAAGCATCGGACAGGGGGATCGATGGACGAGATGCAGACATCGACGGGGGCGATCGTGCTCGAGCCCTCACCGCACGGAGCGGATGGGGCGCAGCCGGGCGGGGACTGGGTCGACTACGCCGACCGGACCCGGGTGCTCGTCGTGATCGGCACGCGGCCCGAGGCCATCAAGATGATTCCGGTGATCCGCGAGCTGCAGAACTCGGGGCGGTTCCGGCCGGTCGTGATCACGACGGGCCAGCACGCCGACCTGGTCGAGCCGCTGATCCGCCGTGCCGGGCTGATGCTCGACGGCAACCTGCGCGTCGGAGCGCCCAGCGACGGCGTGGCTCCCTCGATCAACGAGATCGTGGGGCGCGTGCTGGAGGGCATCGACCACATCTGGCGCGAGCAGCGGATCCCCGAGCGCTTCGCCGCGGCCGGCAGCCGGGAGCCCCGGCACTCGGCCGCCTGCCTCGTGCACGGCGACACGAGCTCGGCCATGGCGGCGGCGCTCGCCGCGTTCAACCTCCGGCTGCCGATCGTGCACGTCGAGGCCGGTCTGCGCACCTCGAACCTCAGCGAGCCGTTCCCCGAAGAGGGCAACCGGCAGATCATCTCCCGTCTCGCGGCGCTGCACTTCGCGCCGACCGAGGCGAATCGTGGGAACCTCATGCGCGAGGGCGTCGACTCGAGCCAGATCGTGGTCACCGGGAACACCGCGATCGACATGCTGCAGTGGGCGATGACGGAGCCCGCCGACCTCGGCCCGGGGCTGGAGGAGCTGAGCGCGCATCCCGAGCGCCGGGTGGTCCTGGTCACCGCCCACCGGAGGGAGAACTGGGGCAACGGCCTGCGCGGGATCGCCGAGGCGATCCGGCGTCTGAGCGAGGCCTACCCCGCCACCGCGTTCGTCGTGCCCATGCATCCGAACCCGATCGCGCGCGGGCCGATGCTCGACGCGCTCGGAGGGTGCGAGAACGTCCACCTCGTCGAACCCCGCGAGTACTTCTCCTTCGTGCACCTGATCGCGGCGTCGAGTCTGATCATCACCGACTCCGGCGGCGTGCAGGAGGAGGCCCCGGCGCTCGGCATCCCCGTGCTCGTGGCGCGCGGCGTCACGGAGCGGCAGGAGGGCGTCGAGGCGGGGACGCTGCGGCTGGTCGGCACCGATCCCGATCTCATCGTCGCGGCTGCGTCGGAGGTGCTGGATCGCACTCCTGCCGAGGCCGCGGAGGCCAAGCGCAATGCGCCGGCGAACCCCTACGGCGACGGCCATGCCGCCGAGCGGATCGTCGAGGTGCTGGATCACGTCCTGCGCCAGGCGCCCGCCCCCGGATACGCCGACGGGGAGGCACTGCGGGAGTCCGTGCGCCGCCACCTCGGCTGGGATCCCGCCTTCCCGGCCCCCGCCCGGGTGTAGTCGTGGGTCTCGTCGACGACCTCATCCAGCTCTACAGCGGACTGCCCTGGTGGGCGATGCCGATCTTCTGGCTCGCTCTCGCGGTGGTGCTCTGCTCCGCGCTCTCGCTGGTGATCCTCGTCGTCCGCGCGCAGACCGCGATGACGCGCAGGGAGCGCCTGCACCGTTCGGGGCACGATCCGGCGAGCACCGAGGCCGAGTATCTCTGGGTGTTCGTCGTGCCTGCGCTGAACGAGGAGGTGACGATCGCCGACTCGGTCGGTCGCCTGCGCGAGGTCGAGGTCACCCACAAGCGGATCCTCGTCGTGAACGACGGCTCAGACGATCGCACCGGCGAGATCCTGGACGGGCTGCGCACCGAGACCCCTGATCTGACCGTGCTCACGCGCGTGGCCCCGAACGCGCGGCAGGGAAAGTCCGAAGCGCTGAACGACGCCTGGCGGTACCTGACGCGCGAGATCCTCGGCGGCGGTGAGTACGCGGGCTACGACCCCCGGAAGGTGATCACCGTCATCGTCGACGCCGACGGCCGGCTGGACCCCCGCGCGGCGGCGATGGCTGAGCATTTCGAGGACGAGCGGATGGGCGGCGTGCAGTCGCTCGTGCGGATCTACAACCGGCACAGCTACCTCACCTGGGCGCAGAACGTGGAGTTCTCGGTCTTCGGCCACGTGTTCCAGATGGGCCGGGCGGACTGGGGCACATCGAACATGGGCGGCAACGGGCAGTTCAATCGGCTCGCCGCTCTGAACGATGTCGTCACCGTCGACCACCGCGGCAACCCCGGCCCGTGGCGCGCGGGCCGGCTCACCGAGGATCAGGACATCGGGCTCCGCATCATCCGTGCGGGGTGGAAGGGCGGCCAGTCGACCCGCGTGACGATCGACCAGCAGGGCCTGAACTCGCTGCGCGCCCTCTACCGCCAGCGCACCCGCTGGGCGCAGGGAGGCTGGCAGATGCTCGACATCGCCTGGCGGATGGCTCGCAATCCGCACCTGGGCTTCGTGCCGCGGTGGGATCAGTTCTGGTACCTGATGACGCCGCTCATCCAGCTCTTCATGGGCGCCACGGTGGTGCTGACGATCGCGCTGCTCGTGACCGGGGAGTCGCGCTTCCGCTGGTCGGTGTTCATCGTGGTGGTGGCCTACGTCTTCTCGGTGCTGCCGAGCGTGATCGGGGTGGTGAGCGCGCGGCGCAGGATCTCGCTGCCCGGCCTGCTCACGGACCTGGTGGTGGCGCACGCCTATGTGCTCTACACGTGGATCATCTACCCCGTCGTGTTCCACGCGCTCATCCGGCACCTCTCCGGGCGCCGATCGTGGGCCAAGACCCGGCGCGAGTCGCTGGATCCGGTCACCGAGGTGTGATGGTCCCGGAGCGGGCGAGGCCGAACGATCTGCAGGTTTCTGCGATGCGTCCCTGCCCCTCCGGTCGTGCCGATCGTGCTGGTCGCAATCGGACTCAAGGTCCCTGCGGGCCCGGAGGCAGCGTGGCATAGGCTTCGGCCAGCAGTGCGGCGGCGCGCTCGGGATCGATCCCGAGCCTGCTCAGCGCTTCGGCGGCGTGCTGCGCCAGACGACGGGCTTCGGCATGGACCGGGTCGTCGCCCAGGCGCACGAAGGTGCCGGCGCGGCCGCGGCCTTCGACGATGCCCGCCTGCTCGAGCGCCCGATAGGCGCTCGCGACCGTGTTGACGGCCAGGCCGAGGTGCGCGGCGAGGGCGCGCGTGGTGGGCAGGCGCTGGCCGGGGAGGAGTGATCCGTCGCGGATCGCCGAGACGACCGCGTCCTGCAGCTGGCGGAACGGAGGAGTCGCCGACTCCGGGTCGATCGTGAGGGTCGCCAGGGGATCCGGCGCGTGCGTGCTGGCGTTCATGGCCTCAGCGTAGCCCGGGCTGCGGAGTGCGCGTCGTCGTGCCCCTAGACTTTCCCCATGCGCCTCGGAGTGATCGACGTCGGATCCAATACCGTCCACCTGCTGATCGTGGATGCGCACCCGGGCGCCAGCCCCGTGCCCTACCACTCGCAGCGCTCGGTGCTGCGGCTGATGCGCTACCTCGACGGCGACGGGGCGATCGTCGAGGAGGGCGTGGTCCGGATCGTCGAGTCGATCCGCGAGGCCGTGCAGACCGTCGCCGAGATCGGGGTGGACGATCTGATCGCGACGGCGACCTCGGCCATCCGCGAGGCGGCGAACGGCGAGGAGGTGCTCGCCCGGATCGAGAGCGAGGCCGGCGTGGCGCTCCGGGTGCTCTCGGGGGAGGACGAGGCACGGATCACCATGCTGGCCGTGCGGCGCTGGCTGGGCTGGTCGGCCGGGGAGATCCTGCTCTTCGACATCGGAGGCGGATCGTTCGAGATCGCGCAGGGCGCGGACGAGTACCCCGACGTGCAGGTATCGCTGCCGCTGGGGGCCGGTCGATCCACCATCAACTTCCTGGCCGAGGATCCGCCCCCGCGCGAGGCGGTTTCCCGGTTGCGCGCGCACGCGCGCGCGGAGTTCACCCGGGTGCGCGAGGAGCTGTTCCTCGATCGGCCGCGCCCGAAACGGGTGGTCGGCACGTCGAAGACGATCCGGTCGCTCGCGCGCCTGATCGGCGGCCCGTCCGATCCCGTGACCGGTGATCTGTCGCAGCTGCACTACGTCGGCCTGCGCGAGTGGGAGCCGTCGCTGCGCGAGATGCCGGGCAGCGTGCGGGAGTATCTGCCGGGCGTCACTCCCGAGCGCGGATATCAGCTGATGGCCGGCGCCGTGGTGCTGCGGACCGCGATGAAGGTGTTCGAGGTCGACACGCTGACGATCTCTCCGTGGGCGCTGCGCGAGGGCATCGTGCTGCGCTACATCGACGCGCTGGACAACCGAGGGGCCGAGCCGCCGCCTCAGTGATCGCCGAGCGCGGCGGCCGCGTCGCGCACCGCCGCGGCGAGCTGCCTGACCGCCGTCGAGGGTTGTCGCCGTGAGCCCTCTCCCGGTGCGGCGAGCAGCAGCGAGCGCACGAACGAGCGGTCGTCGATCGGGCGCAGCAGGACACCGGGATGACTCGGGCCGCTGGCCAGCTTCGGGAGGAACCCGACGCCCATCCGGGCGGCGACCATGCCGAGCATCACCTGGAAGTCATCGGTGCGGATCGAGACCTCGAGCGTGTGCCCCGCCTCGGCGAAGGCGTTGATCACGATCGCGTCCATCGGGTCGTTCCACGCGGCCGCGAAGAGCCAGCGCTCGTCGCTGAGCGTGAGCAGCGCCGCACGGTCGAGGCTGCTCCGGGCGCCGAGCGGATGCCCTTCCGGCAGCGCCAGCATGAGGGGGTCGCGCAGCACCTCGGTCGTGACGATGTCCTGACGGAACGGCAGATCATGGCCGGGCACGGAGTAGACGATGGCGGCGTCGAGCTCGTGCCGGTTCACGCGCTCGACCAGTTGCGGCACCTCGGCGAGCACGGCGTCGAGTTCGATTCCGAGCCCGCCCACCTGGCCGACGATGGAGGGGAGCAGCTTCGCCGCGGCCGTGGGGATCGTCCCGAAGCGCAGCCGCACGTGACCCATGTGCGTGAGCTCGCGCGCGTCGTGCAGCGCTCGCTCGCCCAGGCTCAGGATCTCGTGCGCCCGGTCGAGCAGGAGCACGCCGACGGGAGTGAGCGTGCTGCCGCGTCGGGATCGCAGCAGCACGGGGGCGCCGACGAGGCGTTCGAGGTTCTTGAGGTGGTAGTCGACGGTGGGCTGGCTCCAACCCAGGCGGCGCGCGGCGCCGGTGACGGATCCCTCGCCGCTGACGGCGCGGAGCGCCTCGAGCTGCCGCAGGTCGAGCATGTCTCACCTATTCCATATATCGAGACTGTAATTCGGATTCGATTCAGTCACATACAGGATATGTCGACTCAGAGAACATTCAGGGATTTACCAGATTCGATGGCGCGCGCATCATTGGACCATGCTGCACGCCGACGCCCGCCATGAGGAAACCCCGTACGCCGACGCGCTCGATCGCTATGTCGAGCGCGGGCCGCTGCAGCTCATGGTGCCCGGCCACGGCGGCACGGGTCTCGGGATCAGCCGGCGGCTGGCGGACTTCATCGGCGAGCGCGCCCTGCGCCTCGACATCCCGATGCTCATCGACGGCGTCGACCTCGGAGCCGATGCGCCGCTCGACCGCGCGCTCGAGCTCGCGGCCGACGCATGGGGCGCTCGCCGCACCTGGTTCCTGACGAACGGCGCCTCGCAGGCCAACCGTACGGCGGCTCTGGCCGCTCGTGGCCTGGGGGAGCACATCGTCTCCCAGCGCAGCGCGCACTCCAGCTTCAGCGACGGAGTGCTGGCGGCCGGCCTCACCCCCTCGTTCGTGTTCCCCTCGGTGGACGAACGGCACGGCATGGCGCACGGCGTCTCGCCGGCCGCGCTGGATGAAGCGTTGACCGAGGCCGAGCGCGTCGGTCGGCCGGCGTCGGCCGTCTACATCATCTCGCCGAGCTACTTCGGCTCGGTCGCCGACGTGCGCGGGCTCTCCGAGGTGGCCCACGCCCACGGCGCACCGCTGATCGTCGACGGCGCCTGGGGCCCGCACTTCGGCTTCCACCCGGCGCTGCCCGAGTCGCCCGCCCGCCTCGGGGCCGATCTCGTGATCTCGAGCACGCACAAGCTCGCAGGATCCCTCACCCAGTCGGCCATGCTGCACCTCGGCGACGGACCCCACGCCGATCGTCTGGAGCCGCTGATCGAGCGGGCGTTCGCCATGACCGCCTCCACCTCGTCGAGTGCGCTGCTGCGCGCATCGCTCGACATCGCCCGGCACGCGCTCGCGACCGGCGAGGCCGAGATCGGGCGCTCGATCGACGCCGTGCAGCAGTTCCGCTCCGCACTTCGCGAGGATCCGCGCTTCGGCGTCGTCAGCGACGACTTCGGGCGTTTCGACGACATCGTCGACACCGACCTGCTCCGCGTCCCCATCGACGTGTCGGCGACGGGCGTGAGCGGCCACTGGCTGCGTCAGC
>CAMFIY010000124.1 GCA_945952575.1 uncultured Leucobacter sp. | reverse complement strand
ACGAGATTCATGAGCGTCTCGTGGGCTCGGAGATGTGTATAAGAGACAGCTCCGTCCTCCACGCGGTGGTGCTGCGTGCGCGATCGATCAGCACCGTGGGGGTGACGAAGTAGCCGGGCCCCGCGGGCACCTCGCCCTGCGCGCGCAACTCGGCTCCCTCCCCCAGCGCACGCTCGAGGTAGCCGGTCACCCGCGCGTATTGACGCTCGGAGGCCAGCGGCCCCATGGTCGACTCGGGATCGCTCATCTCACCGGTGCGCACGCGCGCGACGCGCTCGTCGAGTTTCCGGAGGAACTCCTCGGCCACCGACTCCTCGACCAGCAGACGGGATCCCGCAATGCACGACTGCCCGGCATTCGAGAAGATCCCCTGCGAGACGCCATCCGCGGCCCGGTCGAGATCCGCGTCGGCGAAGACGATCTGCGGCGACTTCCCCCCGGTCTCGCAGACGAACCGCCCGAGGCGCCCGGTGACTCTCGCCCCGACCTTTCTGGCGACGCCGGTGCTCCCGGTGAAGCTCACCAGGGCCACGCGCGGGTCGTCCACCAGCAGTTCGGCCACTTCCGCCTCGCCGGGGACGACGCTGAGCACGCCCGGTGGGAAACCGGCCTCGGCGGCGAGCTTCGCCAGCAGAATCGAAGAACCGGGGGCCGCGGACGGCGGCTTCAGAACGATGGCGTTGCCCATGGCCAGGGCCGGCGCCACCTTCCAGATTCCCAGCGAGAGCGAACCGTTGAAGGGAGTGATGCCCACGACGACGCCCACCGGTTCGTGGATCACCTTGCCCTCGGTGGTCGGCGCGAGTTCGACGAGTCTCCCGGAGAGCGCGTCCGCCTGCCCGGCGAAGTAGTTCAGGGTCTCGGCCACGTGCGCGCCTTCGCCGAGCGTCGCTTTGGCGAGCTTGCCCGTCACGAGGGACTCCAACCGAGTGAACTCGGCGGCGTGTGCCTCGGCGAGCTGCGCGAGGCGGCGCATCGCGTTCGCGCGCTCCTGAAGCGGGAGCCCGCGCCACGCCTCGGACTCCATCGCCTCGACTGCGGCATCGATCGCCTGCGACGCCGCCCTCGTCGAGACGAGCGACACCCCCCAGACCTCGCACGATGCCGGGTTGACGAGCGGCGTCTCGGCGGCGTCCGCGAGATCGACCTGCCGGCCCGCGATGTAGGGTTCGAACTTCTCCATTGCTCTCCTCGATTCGTTGTCTCACCGGCGATGCCGCGCATCGGCCGGACGGTCAGGCGATCCTGCTCCGCATGCGGCCCTCGATCCAGGTCACCGATCGCGTGATCGGCACGGTGAAGATCAGATAGAGCGCGATCAGCAGCAGCGACACTTCGACGATCTGATAGGTGCGCGTGATGATGATCCGCCCCTGGTAGAGCAGCTCACCCACGCCGATCGCCGAGGCGAGGGTCGAGAGCTTGACCAGTCCGACGAAGCTGTTGAGCAGCGGAGCGGTGGCGAAGCGCATCAGGATCGGGAGTTCGATGGACGCGACGATCTGCCGCCCGCTCAGACCGAGCGACTGGGCGGCCTCGACCCGACGAGGCCCCACCGTGGCGAAGCCGCTGCGGAAGATCTCGGCGGTGAAACTCGCCTCGGTCACGCCCAAGGCGATCACCGCGGCGAGGAAGGGTGAGAGATCGAAGCCGAGCTGGCCGAGCCCGAAGTAGACGAGATAGACCATCACCAGTTGCGGCAGACCCCTCAGGCAGGTCGTGATGAAGTCGTTCACCCCCCGCACCAGGACGAAGCGGCTGCGCTGGATGAGGGCGAAGACGAAGCCGAGCCCGGTCGCGATCACCCACGAGCTGGCCGCGATCACAATCGTGAGGATCGCGCCCTGGAGCAGGTTCGGGATGAAGTCGGCGATGGAGGCGTTCATGCTGCCGGCGCCTCGCGGATTCTGAGGATCTCGGCGGTGCGCGGCTGGGTCGGTCGATCCAGCACCTGCTGGGTCGTGCCCTGTTCGAGGATCTCGCCGCCGTCCATGACGATCACGCGATCGGCGATCTCTCTGGCGATCTGCGCGTCGTGCGTGACGACCACCATCGTGGTGCCGGCTTCGGCGAGCTCCGCCATGATGTCGACGACCTCGTGCGCCATTTCGGGGTCGAGGGCCGATGTCGGCTCGTCGAAGAGGATCAGTTCGGGCTTCATCGCGAGGGAGCGGGCGATCGCGACGCGCTGCTGCTGCCCTCCGGAGAGCTGAGCCGGGTAGCGCGTCGCATACTCGGCCAGATGCACACGTGCGAGCATCTCATCCGCCCGGACGAGCGCCTCCTCCTTCGCCGCTCCGAGCACCTTGCGCGGACCGAGCGCCACATTGGCCCTGGCGGTCAGATGGGGGAAGAGCTCGAACTGCTGGAACACCATGGAGACCTGCTTGCGATGGCTGCGTGTGGCCGACTTGCTTGCGCCCGGTCGACCGTCTCCCCAGGCGAAACGTCGTTCCCCATCGAAGTCCAATGCTCCGGTGTCGGGCACGGCGAGCAGGTTGAGACACCGCAGGAAGGTGGTTTTCCCCGAGCCGCTCGGACCCAGGATGCAGACCCGCTCGCCGCGACGGATGGCGAAGTCGATGCCGCGCAGGACGAGGTGCTCGCCGAACGACTTGGTGATACCGGAGACCCGCAGAACCTCGGGAGCGTTCACGGCTTCTTCCTTTCGAGCTTGATTCATTGCTTCGCCTCTCCTCCGCCTGCGTCAGACGCGAGCGGTGCCGCGCACCTGGATCCGGGTGGTGCCGAAGCGCCGCGATACGGCACGTTCCAGGAAGCGTCCGCCGTAGGCGATGGGCAGGCTGATGCAGAGGTAGATCCCGGCCAGCACGAGGTAGACCTCGAGGGGCTGGAACGTGACGGCGATGAGGCTCCGGCCGGCCCCGGTGAGCTCGCTGACCGCGACCAGCGAGGCGAACGAGGTGGCCTTCAGCAGATAGATCACCTCGTTGATGGTCGGCGGGAGCCCGGAGACCAGGGCCTGCGGTGCGATCACGAGCCGCATCGACTGCCAGCGGCTGAGGCCGAGACTCTCGGCCGCCTCCCACTGCTTCGAAGAGATGGACTGGACCGAGGAGCGGTAGACCTCCGCGAGATAGGCCGCCTCGTTCAGCGCCACGACGAAGGCCGCCACCCAGAAGGGTGAGACCCCGAGCTGCACCCAGAGGGCCCCGAGTCCGTAGTAGACCAGGATGAGCAGCGCCAGCACCGGCAGACCGCGCATGAAGTCCACATAGACCGCAGCGACGATCCTGACTCCCTTCACAGTGCTGGTGCTCGCGAGCGCCAGCAGGGCCGCCGCCACGAGCGTGAGGACCACGGTGACGAGGAGTAGCCGAAGTGTCATCGACAGTCCTGGCAGCAGGTACGTCAGCCAATCCATCTCTCCAGCCCTCTCTCGTCAGCCGTGGTCGTCATCGGTGCCTACTTGCAGTGCTGGACCGGCGGGTCGAGCGGAGCAGTGTAGTCGGAGGTCGCGGGCACGCCGTACTTCTCCTGGATCTTCGCCCACTCCCCCGAGTCCTGGAGGCGCTGCATCGTCGCATTCATGGCGTCCGCGAGGGCGGCATTGTCGCAACGCACATAGTTGTGGCTCTGGTTGGCGATCAGCTCCTCCGGGAGCCCGTAGTCGCCCGCCGCGAAGGCGTGGAAGGACATCTGATCGGCGTATGCCAGATACGCGTCCTCGAAGGCGCCTCCGGATCCGTTGACGACCCCGGCGATCTGACCCGAGATCAGCGCCGAGTAAGCCTGGGGGATGTCGTCGAAGTAGACGACGCTGTCGGCGCCGAGGCTCTTCTCCATGTACGGACCGAAGGTCCAGCCGCGGATCGTGCCGACCTTCTTACCGGTGAACGAATCGGGACCGGTGTAGCTGAAGTCGTTCCGCACGTAGACGCCAGTGGTGTCTCGCCAGAACGGGTAGGCGTAGTAGACCTGCTCGGCCCGCTCGGCCGTGTAGTAGGTGCTGGTGCCGATGTCCGCCTTGCCCTGCTGCACGGCGAGGACCTGCGCGGAGAACTCCATGGGGCTGGGAACGACCTCGAGACCGTTCTCCTTGGCGAACTCGTTGATCCACTCTCCGTCAAGACCCTCGAGCGAGCCGTCCGGAGCGAGCGCCAGATTGGGCAGGTTCCCGTCGACGAACGCGACGACGAGCTTTCCGGGTTTGATCAGCGCGAACCCAGGGTCTTTCGCCGGCTCCTTCGCATCGTCGTTCGACGAGCTGCATCCGGCAAGCGAGACGAGCAGCGCTCCTGCGGCTGCTGCGGCGAGCGCGACGCTTCTCAGGCGGCTTCTCCGCGGACTGCGGTTCATGTGATACCTCCTCGTATCAGTGTGTGGATGGATCATTTCCGCCGTCGCACGAGATCTTCCTCGTCGGTCTCGGACCCGGCTCGGTAGTACGTTAACAGCTGCGGAATCGTTTCCGCAACACATGGGACACTATTTGCGGAATCGTTTCTTCTCAGGCCGGGATTGCCGCTATTCTGTGTGACATGTCGAAGCGCGTCACCATCGCCGACCTGGCCGCCGCGCTCGGAATGTCTCAGACCACGGTATCCACCTCGATCAACGGCACCGGTCGCGTCTCGGAGGCGACTCGCGAACGGGTGCTCGCTGCGGCGACGGAGTTGGGCTACCGCGCGCTTCCCGCGGCCCGGCATCTTCGCGACGCCTCGACCGGCGCGATCGGGCTGTACCTCCCGACCCGGTACTCCGGCTATCGCTACCACATGCGCTTTGCAAGCGGCGTCGCGGAGCGGGCGAGACAGAACGACCTCTCCACCGTGCTCCTGGCGCTCGGCGGCGGGCAGGATCCGCTGCACCGTCCCGTCTTCCCGGTCGACGGGATCGTGATCGGAGACCCGCAGCTGGGAGACCCCGCGCTCGCCATGCTGATCGATTCCGGTGTGCCCGTGGTGTTCGGGGACGGCATCGTACCCGGCATGCCCACCCCCTCCGGCGTCGTCCGGTCGAATCATCGCGAGGTCTTCCTCGAACTGCTCGACAGCGTGGTGACGCTCGGCAGCACCGCCCCGGTGATGCTCACTCCGACAGACCTCTCCGATTGGGGTGACACCCTGCGCCGCGGCTATCGGGAGTGGTGCGAGACCAACCGCTTCGCGCACGAGGTCTGCCCGGTCGACATCGACAGCTCGCCGGCGGCCGTCCGTGAGGCGGTCGGAACCTTCCTGGGCCGCTCGAACAGGGTCGACGCGATCATCTCCTCCGCGGATATCGGAACCAGTGCAGTGCTGCACTGGGCGCGGGACAACGGACGACGCATCGGAGAGGACCTCCTGCTCGCGCAGTGCACCGACAGCCTGTCGACCACTCTCTCGATCCCGACTGTGACGAGTATCGACCTGCGGCCCGACGCGCTCGGTGTGGAGAGCGCCGACCTGCTGCTCGCGATCCTCTCGGGCGAACAGGCCGTCGGCGCAGAACGGGAGATGCCGCTCAGGCTGATCCGCCGTGAATCCACCAGCCACCCGCTCATCGGCCGAGATCACCGCGCCTAGTCCTGCAATCGCGTCCGTTCCGAGTGGCTCGGCGCGTCAAGACCGTTGTAGGCGGTGATCGTGTCGACCCTTGGCCGTGGGTGAGGATACTCGTGTGACGGATGCGCGGGGGTAGGCGGCGGGCCTGGACGAGGTCCCCCGTCAACAGCCGCCGTGTGTTTCAGAATCGGATCCCCCGATGGCGATGACCGGTGAACCCCTGGCCGATCGCCCCGCCGACAGCTGACGGCCGAGCTCAGGGCTGGGAGCCGACCCCGCCCTCGCCGAGCAGTGCCGTCGACGTGAAGCGGTCTCCGGCGCCGAGAGCGGCGAGACGGCGGTCCACCTCTCCCGCCCAGTCTTCGCCGACCAATCCCGCGGCCTTCGCCAGGATGTCCGCACGGGTGGCGCGTCGGCCGGGGGATCCGAGATACGCCTCGGAGTAGCGCTCGATGACACGGCCGTCGACGAATCTCAGCCGCACTTCCGCCTGCCATGATCCCGGGTACGCCGCCTCGAGCCGCGGCGACTCGTAGCAGGCGACCTTCCGGATCCAGCCGTCGAGCTCCCGAGCGTTCTCGACCGCTTCGTCGAACTGGGCGACCTCGGCTCGGCCCGTGGTCAGGGCGACCGCGGCTCCGAACGGCATGTTGAACTGGGCGTCGACCGCGCTGGTCACCGCGAGGTTGCGCTCTGCGGGCTCCGAGACGAGGGCGGCCCCCGCGGAGATGACCGCGCATTCGATCGCGTCCACCTGATCGAGCTCCAGGTCCGGGAACTCGTCGTGAATCCCCCTGAGCAGGTCGATGTTGCCGTGCATGTAGCGGCAGCAGGGGTAGAGCTTGACGCTGGTGTCGCGCACCCCGCGCCCGAACTCGAGTTCGAGCTCCCGGTCCGCCGGCGCCCCGTCGCCGTAGAGCCGGAGGAAGCCGTCCCGGCCTTCGAACGCCCGAGCGGGTCCGAGGAATCCCGCCGCGGCGAGGCGCGCCGCCCGGATTCCGGTCGCCGCCGCATGACCGGCGTTCAGCCGTTTCGTCCAGGATCCGTCGCTGAGGAACTCGAGACCGCCCGCCGACATGTTGGCGGCGAGGCTGACCGCGTGCGCGGAGGCCTCTCCGTCCAATCCCATGAGCAGCGCCACGGCGGCGGCGGCGGCCCCGATCGCACCGCACACACCGGTCGGGTGGAATCCGCGCCCATAGCTCTCGGCCGCGCCGACCAGGGTGCCGACCGCGGTCATCGCGTCGTAGCCCACGGCGATCGCGCACCGCACCGCACCGAGGTCCACCTCGTGGGCGTCGGCGTAGGCGAACACGGCCGGCATCACCGCGACCGCCGGATGCATGGAGGCCCGCTCATGCGTGTCGTCGAGTTCGAGGCCGTGCGCCGTGATCCCGTTGATCAGCGCGGCCTCCTCCGGGGCCGCCCATGATCCCGAACCGTGCACGCACGAGGGCCGGAGCTCGTCGGCGACCGGCGCGAGCGACCCGGCGAGGCCGCCCGCCCGGCGCGCGACCGCCGCGGACTCCCGGTCGACCCCGCCCACCGTGACTCCGAGATAGTCGATGACGAACGAGTCGATCAGCCCGACGAGCTCCGCATCGGGTTCATGGGCCCCGACGATATGGGCGGCGATCCGCTGAGCGATGGTCCGGCCGATCGGAGTCATGATTCGTCCTTTCCGAACACTTCGGCTCTGACCCTCTCGGTGTGCTCGCCGATCGCCGGAACCGGCCCGACTCGCAGGCCCTGTTCGCGGCTGGTCACCGGCGGACGCTGCACCCGCACGGCGCCCTCGGGGGTGTCCACGTCGATCCAGCGCTCCCGGGCCGCCAGCTGCGGGTGAGCGCCGAGCGCGGCCGCGCTGCGCAACTCCGCGTTGGCGATCGCGGCGCGGTCGAGACGAGCCAGCACCTCGGCGACCGGCAGCCGGACGAACACCTCGCCGATGAGCCGTCTCAGCGCGTCGACATGCTGCGTGCGCAGCGCGTTGTTCGCGAAGTCGGGATGCTCGGCGAGGTCCGGCCGTTCGAGCACCTCGTCGCAGAATCTGGCCCACTCCCGTTCGTTCTGGATCCCCATGAACACCGTGCCGTCGGCGGCCGGGAACGGGCCGTAGGGCGCGATGCTCGCATGGCTGGCGCCGGTGCGGGCAGGCGCGGCTCCGCCGTATCTCGCGTAGAGCTTCGGCTGCTGCATCCACTCGCCCAGCGCTTCCAGCATCGACACCTCGATGATGTCGCCGCGCCCGGTACGGCCGCGTTGGATGAGTGCGGTGAGCACACCCGTGTACGCATACATGCCGGAGGCGATGTCGG
>CAMFIY010000123.1 GCA_945952575.1 uncultured Leucobacter sp. | reverse complement strand
GCTGGTGGCGCTGCAGATGCGCTCCATCCCCTTCGGTGCGCTCGTGACCCTGCTCTTCACCCTCGGCGAGCAGCTGGGCTGGCGCCGATGGCTGCTGCCCGCGCTCAGGCCGCTCGGCGTGTGGCCGGCGCTGCTGATCACCGGTGTGGTCTGGGGGCTCTGGCATTCTCCACTGATCCTCGTCGGCTACAACTTCGGCTACACGGACTGGCGCGGCGTCGCGCTGATGGTGGTCGGGTGCGTCGCCTGGGGCGCTCTGCTCGGCTGGGCGCGGCTGTGCACCGGATCCGTGTGGCCGGCGGCGCTGGGTCATGGAGCGCTGAACTCCGCTGGCGGCCTGGTGCTCCTGCTCACCGCCGCCGGGGCGAAGCCGGACATGGGCGTGGTGGGCCCGCTCGGAATGATCGCCTGGGCGGTCATCGCAGTGATCGTCGTGATCCTCGTGCTGACGGGGCAGTTCTCCCGCGAGCCCGAGCTCGCGCCGCGGCGGGTGCGCAGCACTCAGGCGCCGCTCACCGCAGCGATGGACTCGGGGCGGACGCCCGGGGTCGAGCGGAACCCGGCCGAGCCTACAGATCCAGCAGCCTGATCTCGAGCGTCACCGGTCGGCCGATCTCGACGCCCGCCGACTTGCGCACTGCGGCCTTGAGCGGCAGTACATAGCCGCGAGGGGCGGTCGGCGATGCCGCCTGCGGGAACAGAGAGGTGCGCCATTCGGTCGTGCCGATCCGTACGTCGACGCGAATCGAACCGAAACCGCGACGCTGCCCGGCGCGCTCGGCTGCGTCCGCGGCCAGCTCGGCCACGTCCGCCGCCAGATCCTCGGGCAGCCGCACGAACACCCATGACTGGGCGTCGCTCTGCCAGGGGAACGGCTCTGCGGTGAATGCGACGAACACGGATCGGCCTTGCCGGATCGAGGAGCTCGGGCCGACGTCTAGGCGATGACCGAGCGGTCGAAGGGGTCGATGCTGATGCCCTGATCCAGCACCAGACGGCTCCATTCGCGGGCGGAATGCAGGCTGTGATCGCGGTAGTTGCCGCAGCTCACCGCGTCGGTGCCCGGAACGTCCTCCCAGGTGAGTCGCTCGGCGATGTCCGCCAACGAGGACTTGATCGCCGCGGCGACCTCCGCCGGCCCGGGCTCGCCCCACACGATCAGGTGGAATCCGGTGCGGCAGCCGAACGGCGAGATGTCGATGACCCCGTCGAGGCGGGTGCGCAGCAGGCCCGCGATCGTGTGCTCGATGGTGTGCAGACCGGCGGTCGGGATCTCGCCCTCGTTCGGCTGCACGAGACGGATGTCGTAGTTGGTGACGGCATCGCCCTTCGGCCCGTGCTCGACCGCGATCTTGCGCACATACGGCGCGCGCACTTTCGTGTGATCGAGCTCGAAGCTCTCGACTGCAGCCATATCGACAGGGCTGGATTCGACGTCGCTCATGGTGCTCCTCGGGTCGGATGGTCGGCGGTGTGCAGTCTACGCGGCACCGCCGACACTCCCTAGGCCGCGGCGCGGCTCAACGTAATATTCGCAGCCTCGCCGTCGCGGTCGATCCGCACGTGCCATCCGCTGCGAGCGAGCGAGTCGAGGTCGCGTTCTGCGGCCTCGAGCCGGTCGGTCTCCACCAGGTAGAGCGTGCGGCCGGCCGCGCGATAGACGGAGCGGTGCTGCGCCCACTCGGGCACTCGGGGCTCGCCGAGCTCGCCGAGCTCGTGGTACGGCGTGCGCAGGGTGCGCACTGCGGCGTAGGCATCGACATCCGCGTCGACGACGGGTCGGATGACGATGTCGGAATCGGTGATCTGTGTGATGTTGCTCATGATTGTTCTTCCTTTTCTCCGCACGATCGGCGGATGCGCCCGCGTGGCGGGCAGGGCTCCCGGGCGACGGAGGTCGGCTGGTGGGCCCGAGGGCGCTCCACGGCGCCCATGAGCAGCGAAAGATCGGAGTAGTCGATCGGCCGCTCTCGTCACATCGCAGTTTCGGATTCGCAGTGCTTCGGTGCCTGCGTGAGTAAGTGCGAAGCGAGGCGGCGGATCAAAGATCACGTGCTCAAGTTCACTAGACTACCTCATATCTGCGCCTAGCGCCAGATCTGTTTTTGCAAGCGGGTTCGGGGTACTGACCCGGGTTCCCGCTTCGAGGTGAAAGGATCCCGATGCATGGCTGAGAATTCCCTGCTGGTGTTCGCGCACGATGACGAGGCGGTGGCCTTCGCGGCCGCGGGGGTGCCCCATCTCGTCACCGGCGTCGGCAAGATCAACGCGACCTTCGCGCTGACCCGGGCGCTTCTGGAGGCCACTGCTGCCGGGCGCATCGTCGATGAGGTCGTCGTGCTCGGGACCGCGGGCGCGGTGAGCGATGCGGCGCGGCTCGATACCGTCTACCAGGTGGTCGCGGCGATTCAGCACGACTTCTCGCTGCCGTCCCCGCGCCGGGAGCTCAAGGGCGGGACGGTCGCGGAGAGCGCAGTCATCGCGACCGGCGACGTGTTCGTGCAGGACGACGCGCAGCGCGCGGCCATCGAGGCCGCGGGGGCGACGCTCGTCGACATGGAGACCTACGCGTACGCCGGGGTCTGCGAGCAGCTCGGCGTGCCGCTGCGGGTCTTCAAGACGCCGTCGGACTTCGCCGACAGCTCCACGACGCAGGACGAGTGGGACGGCATCGTCGGCTCGAAGAGCGAGCAGCTCTTCGTCTTCGCGCGCGAGCGGCTGCCCGAGATCCTGGCGTAGCCCCGATTCGCGGATCGCCGCAGGATCGCGTAAGCTTTTCGGCGGTGACGTGTCCGAGCGGCCGAAGGTGCAACTCTCGAAAAGTTGTGTAGGGTAACCCCCTACCGTGGGTTCAAATCCCACCGTCACCGCCACCGAAACCCCCGCTAGATCCCTTGAAAATACAGGGATCGCGGGGGTTTCCTCGTTCCTAGGATTCACCCCGTGGCAACGCGGTGGCAACAATTGCAGAAGAGCGGGCCTCGCTGAGTGCCGTGGCAACGTCGTCCAGATCGTCGTCGAAGAGGTCGGCATAGGTGTCGAGCGTCATCGCGGCGGAGGCGTGTCCGAGCATCCGCTGCACGGCTTTCACGTTCGCGCCGGCGCTGATCGCGAGACTCGCCGCCGTGTGCCTGAGGTCGTGGGGCGTGACCCTCGGGAACGTCGGGTCCGCAGCCCGCCGCCTGTTCACCGCGCCAGCGAACCATCCCCGCTCCGAGTTCGGGAGCTTCATCCAGGTCTGCCCGTCGCCGAACACCAGCGCCTCGGAGTGCTTCACCGCGCTCGCCGCCGCGATCCCGTCGTCGAGGAAATCGGGGTAGGGCACCTGGCGGTTCTCGTGCGTCTTCGGGGTGCCGACCTCGATGTGCCCGTTCACAAGGACCGCGTTCTCCTCGACGCTCACGCGGCGTTTTGCGGCGTCTAGGTGCTTGACCCTCAGCCCGGTTGCCTCGCCCCATCTGAGGCCCGTGTAGGCGAGGAAGAGCACCAGTGCGGGGTGTGCCGAGTCCGCGGCCAGATCCGCGACCTGCTGGTGCGTAAGGTAGGCGCGCGACTTCTTTTTCTTCCGGGGGAGTGTAACCCCTCGGGCAACGTTGCGATTCAGTCGGCGATCCCTCACCGCGATGTCGAGGACCGCGGCGAGCACGCCGTGCACCCGGAGTACCGTCGTCGCGGACTTCGTCTCGGCAAGCTCGCTCACCCATGCCTGAACCTCAGAATGGCGGACCGACCCGACCGATCGCGCGCCCCACTTCTTCTTGACGTGCGTCTCCCAGGCGCTCTCCAACGGCCGGTAGCTGGACGGCTTCATCACGCTCTTCCGACCCTTCAGCCAGTCGATCGCGAGCACCTCGAGCTTCGCCTTCGCGTCGGCGGGGTCAACGTAGTCACCCTTCGCCTTCGTCGTTTCCACCTCGGCCAGGCGCTGCAGCGCGTCGCGTTTCCGTCCGAAACCGCGTTCTTGGGTCTGGGTATTGTCGGGGCGGCGGTAGATGATCCGGTAGAGCTTCTTCCCGGCCTTCGTCTCGTAGGCGTAGACGCTACCCATCGAGCAGGCCGGCTTCGCGTGCGCGCGCAACATCGCGCGCGGCCGTCGCACGTGAGACGCCGAGCCACTCAGCAACATCTTTGAGAGGTGAACGCCCCATTGCGCGGGATAGTGCGTATTTGCGTGCGGTCATCAGCAATGCCTCAGCGGTAGGTAGATCTCTCACGCCGCGACCGTCCTTTGGCATTGAAATGAGTGACTCGCGGCCGGCGACGTCAATTTCTGCAGGCAGAGCCTTTTCTACAAGATCCCAGATGCCGACTGCGTGAATCTCTGCCACGGTTAGACCGCCGACATCAAGCTGGCGAGTGTAGATAGCTGATGTGATGACGTATCGCATGGAGACTTCGTCGAACTCAACATCGACGCCGATACCGATGCCACCACGGATCGTAGTCATGGTTGTGAACGACGCCGTACGAGGCAGACGAATATCTGGAAGAACATCAATGTAGTCAACTGCCATGAGCCAACATTAGCTCAACTAGCGCTGTTTGATCGAGTCTTGCATGACTGTATCAAGTGGGTTATTGTGATCTGAGACGGTAATAAATGATCGTCTCAGATTGGAGAAGTAATGCCCGAATACCTCACCCCTGCACAGGTTCACCAGCGTTGGCCGTTCCTCTCGATCGGTTTGCTCGCTCAACTGCGCTACCTTGGCGCAGCCGAGCGTGGTGAAGGCCCGAAGTTCAGGAAACCAACTCCACGGACGGTCATCTACAAGGAGCAGGACATCATCGAGTGGCTCGAGGCGTCCGAGCGCACGAGCACGGCCGAGGTCGGCCAGTGACCATGAAGAACGCCCCCGCCGAGCGGCAACTCGACGAAGGCGGAATCGAAACCCCGAACACCCACGAAGACGTTGGAGAAACGATGACTACCACCCTACCCGCGACCCATGTCCGTGTCCTCTGTGATCGCTGCGTCGACGCCGTCTACCCGCGGCAGGACTGCCCGGATTGCGCGGCCGAGACGGCCCGCGAGCCACACCGGACGGCTGAGTCCGGCGCGCCCGAGCACGACGGCATTGGGGGCGGGCTGTGAACACGACACCTGTGCTGGAGTCGAACTCTGACACTGAACTCTGGGCTGCATCCGCGCTCGCGGACAAGACAACAAAGACTACAATGCGCGACGACATCATGGTATCTGTCATCGAAGAAGACGGTGGCCTGTGGCGGAACGCCTTCCACATCCACATCGCGCCCGGGCATCAAAGCTACTTCTCGATCGAGATGTTCCATGGTGCGACTTCAGGCGATCTGCGCCTCGCCGAGCGGATCGTGGAGGGCGCGAAGAACGGCAAGTTCTGGCCTGGTACTTGGGAGGCCCGCATCCACGATGGCGGATTCAGCGGTTGGTCCGTCATCCGTAGGCACTTCCACGACGATGGAAGCTGCGCCCGCAGCCCGGAGCTTCGTTCCTGCCAACAGGAGCATTGCCGCGAGGGCTTCCACGAACACCTCGGCGGGGAGCCCGCCAGTCCCTGTGTCGCGGACGAGATCCGCACCAACGACTACACGATCACCCTGCAGAACTGGCAGGAAGGTGAGGGCTGGCAAGCATACTCAAGCCTGGACGGGTACGAGTTCACCACAGCGAATGATCTTTGGATGCTCGATCGCTTCCGCAACGACTTCGCATACCTCATGGGCGAAGCCGAGAAGCTGAACGCCGCCGATCCCAGGGCCGTGGTGGCCTGAGTGTGGGGATTCAGTATGCGATGGCTGCCGAGGACGCCGGACGTGCGGTAGGGCTCGGCTCGACGCCGCTGCGACTCCTCGTCTACGCCGCGCACCGCGTGATCGACCCTCCTGGCAGGCCAGACGAACCGCACGGCCGGTATTTCGCGGGTCGTCAGGATCTCGCGATCGGCCTCGGGTACGGTGCGGCAGGAAAAGCGGCGATCGACAGCACTGCAGCACAGAAGGCCGTGGCGTGGGCAGTGAGCGAGTGCAAGGACGCCGGCCTGCTCGTCGTTGCGCAGCGCGCGCACAACTTCAGGAACGTGGTCTACGACCTCAGCCCACTCCTCGAGCTATCAGCTCGTGCGCCAAGCAAGGTGCAGATGCGGGCAGCGGATCGCGGAGGATGACCGCCTGTGGATAACCAAGCCGAGGTACCCATCCAGTGGGTAGTTCGAGGTACCCACTCACTGGGTACGTGAGTTACCCACTCAGTGGGTGTTGAGGTACCCACTGAGTGGGGTGTCCGGTACCCACTCAGTGGGTAGCCATAGATAGGAAGAATGAGGAAGAGTGAGAAGAAGTCTTAGGAGGGCTCGCGTGATCGCGGCACCCTGTGGACAACTCGCGATAGCGGCAGCACTTTTCCGGGCTGTCGACGCGCTCCGTGTCGAGGTCGAGGGCGATCCGAGCGGCCGCGAGCGCCAGCGTTTGCTGGCGGTCGTCTGCCCGCCCGGTTCGGTCTGCTGGCTGTGCGGTGGTGCGCGTGGCCCGATCGTGCTCGGGTTGCGTCGTGGGCATCCGCTCGGCCCGTCGATGGATCACGTCGTCCCGCGGAGCATGGGCGGATCCTGGGATCTGAGCAATCTCCGGCCGGCGCACTTCGGGTGCAACAGCGCCCGTGGGGCCCGGGATCCGCAGCAGCTCGATCTCAGCGGAGCGTATCGTGACGCCGGCTGAAGGCGCGGTGCTCGACGAGGAAGCGATCCGGGTCGCGCTCGCCGTCCTGTCGGGCCTCTCGCGGCCCACAGCGCGTCCACCTATCCCGATGCCCGGCCGTCCCGGGGATCGGCTGCGCACGGGGCGCAGAGCGCGTTCCTCGGCAGCGGCGAGCGGATGGGGACCGGTGCGCGCGTCCCCGTTGTCGACATGGTGGCGGAACTACGATCTCGAGCACCCGGATCTCCCGCTCGAGGCATCCGAGCTGCCCCCATTCGGTCCCGGCGCAGCAGAGTACGTCGCGCTCGCCGCAGACACCACGGTGCTCTGCGCTGGCGACGCCAGATTCACCGCGGATCACGACCAGCTCGCGGCCGCGGACCTCGAGCAGATGACGACCATGTGCGCGCGCTGCCCGATCCGACGCCTCTGCGCACGCTACGCGGAAGCAGGGCGCGTCGAAACCGGCTTCTGGGCCGGTACACACCGAGAGCCCGCGCCGCCATCCGGCGACGCGACCCGTAAGAACTCAACCGAGAGGAACTAGCCATGACCACCACCAACCCGACGAACCCCGAACCCGACGACACGGCCGCGCTCGCCGCCGAGGATCCGGCACCCCAAGCCGCGGGGAGCCCAGCATCGGCCGTTGAGGCGACGGACAGACCCGAAGTCAGCCAAAGCCCTGCGGAGCCGGAGAACGGTCGCGAGATGCGCGCCGGGGAAGCAGCGAAATACCGGCGTCAGCTTCGTGAAACCGAAACCGAGCGCGATCAGCTCCTGGGCCAGGTCGAGGCGCTGCAGCAGTCGATCGTGCTCGAACAGACAAGGGCGGCATTCGACTTTCCCGGCGCGAGAGCCGTGAAACTCCACCATCCCGAAGACCTGTTCACCATCGGCGGGGCGAAGCCCGCGGACCTCCTCAACGCGGACGGCACCCTTGACCGGGAGGCATTCCACGCCGCGGCCGCTGCGCTCCACGAGGCACGGCCCGAACTCTTCTACCCGACGATCGGCCCGAACCCCGCCCAGGCGGTCGGGGCGACTGGATACGCGGATGCTGCTGAGCCAAGTCGGTGGGAGAGCGCGTTCAAACCCCACGGGGACTAGGCCGCGTGTGAAGGTGGAGTCCGTTCCGCTAGGGCGATTGCCTCGG
>CAMFIY010000122.1 GCA_945952575.1 uncultured Leucobacter sp. | reverse complement strand
ACGCTACGCGGACGAGATCGTGGCGATGAACGGCGGCCGCGTGCATGCCGTCGGGACGCCGGCCGAGGTCGTTACCGCCGAGCTCGTCGAGGAGGTCTTCGGCCTCGCCAATTACGTCACCACCGACCCGGTTTCCGGAAAACCGCTGGTCACACCCATCGGGAGGCATCATGTCCGCTGAGAATTCCACGAAGGAGCGCCCCAGCTATGCGCTCGCACTGACGCGGGTACAGGGCATCGAACTCGTGTCGCCGAGCTTCGTCCGCGTGACGTTCGGCGGTCCGGATCTCGACGAGTTCGGGACGGAGGGGGATATCTTCGATGCCCGCATCAAGATCATCTTCCCGCCGACGCCGCAGGCGATCCCGGCGATCGACCGCGAATCCGACGATTGGTGGGGATCGTTCCTCGCGATCCCTGAGGAGGAACGCGGTTCGATGCGCACCTATTCGGTGCGTGAGCTGCATGTGGCGGAGGAGGGCACCGAGGTCGTGGTCGACTTCGTGCTCCATCTGGAGCCCGGGCGCACGGGACCCGCGTCGACCTGGGCGAGCACGGTGCAGGTCGGGCAGCCGGTGTTCATCGTCGGTCCGCGCCGGGGAATCCCTTCCTCGGAGCACGGCGGCGCGGAGTACGCCCCCGGTGCGGCGCGATCCGTCCTGCTCGCCGGTGACGAGACCGCCGCGCCGGCGATCGCCCGGATCCTGGAGGATGCGCCGCGCGACCTGCGCGGCGCGGCGTTCATCGAGGTGCCGACGGCATCCGACATCCTGTCGATCCAGGCGCCGCCCGGCATCGAGGTGACCTGGCTGCCGCGCGCTGCGGAGGCGGAGCACGGGTCGTCTCTGATTCCGGCGGTGCTCGGATATCTGGGCGGTGCGGATGCGGCCGTGGAGGTGCGCGACCTCGAAGGGGAGGAGCTGCTGTGGGAGACCGCGGACTACTCCGGCCTCGGTGAGCCGATTGCCGCCGCCCCTGCCTCGGTGGACAGGTACTTCTGGATTGCCGGGGAGAGCGGTGTCGTCACGACGCTCCGCCGTCACCTTGTGAAGGATCTCGGCATCGACCGGGCCCAGGTGGCCTTCATGGGGTATTGGCGCCGTGGCGTCGCCATGCGCGGATGAGCCGATCAGGTCTTACCCCCGGTGCGCAAAGGGCACCGTGACTGGCGCGCCGTGGGGAGCTACGCCACGGTAGCCGGGAGCGAGCTCTGGTTCCATCTGCAGGAGGGGCCGGGTGGCCCCGCAATTGTGCAGCTACCGGGGGTCGGCGTGTTCGGGATGGACCTCACCGTGCTGGCGAGCAGGCTCGGTATCGGGCCGCGCCTGAGGCGCACCACAGTTCTCTCGGAGGCCGGCGTCTCGAACTCGTCGTCAGCGCGATCGATGAGCTCTTGGGCGATCGGCCGGGATAGGTAAGCCTCACCTAGCTTGTCGCGTCGGCGGGTTCGGCCCATCATGAGTACATGGCTGAAGATCAGGCGAGTATCGAGTCGGCGATCAACCATCTCCACGAGGCGCACGCGGATGAGCGCATCGGGCAGCGACTGAACTGGTTGCGCGCCGGCGTGCTCGGTGCGAACGACGGCATCGTTTCTGTTGCGGGTGTGGTGGTCGGGGTGGCGGCGGCGACTCCGGGCAACGTGGCCGCGATCGCCACGGCCGGAATCGCGGCACTGGTTGCGGGTGCGTTCTCGATGGCTGGCGGCGAGTACGTCTCGGTGAGCACGCAGCGCGACACCGAGAAGGCGCTCATCGCGAAGGAGGTCAAGGAGCTCGAGGATCAGCCGGCGGCCGAGCTCGCGGAGTTGACGGGGATGTATCGCAAGCGGGGACTCTCCGCGGCGCTCGCCCGACAGGTCGCCGAGGAGTTGACGGAGCATGATGCGCTTGCGGCGCACGCCGAGGTCGAACTCGGGATCGATCCGGAGGAGCTCACGAATCCGTGGCTCGCCGCGCTTTCGTCATTCGTGGCGTTCACGGTCGGCGCGCTGATCCCGCTCGTCATGATCCTGCTGCCGCTCGGCAGCCCGATCATCGTCACAGCGGCTGCGGTGGTCATCGGATTGTTCCTGACGGGCTGGATCAGCGCCCGGCTCGGCAAGGCACCGCTGCTCCCGGCGATCGTCCGCAACGTGCTGATGGGCTCGGCCACGATGGCGGCGACCTACCTGATCGGGCTCGCGTTCGGGGTGGCGATCGGCTGAGGAATTCTTCTCCGGAACTTAGAGCTCCATCGCAAGACAACGAGAAAGGTCGACCCGTACCTCGCCGGTCTGCAAGACGTTCATAGCCATGTGACCGCCTGCTACCGTGAGAAGTATGACAGATCCCCGGGGCAGCGATCAGCTTCGCGAAGATATCAGGTCTTTTGTCGCCGAGCGGGATTGGGCCCAGTTTCACACTCCGGAGAACCTTGCCAAGAGCATTTCGATCGAGGCGGGTGAGCTGCTCGAATGCTTCCAGTGGAACGAGGTAGCGGATCGGTCACGTGTATCCGAAGAGCTCGCCGACGTTCTGACCTACTGCCTGCTCCTCGCTGAAGCGATCAGCGTCGATCCCGAAACGATCGTGCGTGAGAAGCTCGCGCTCACCCGCGCCAAGTACCCGGTTGAGAAAGCACGGAGCAGGAGCACGAAGTATGACCGGCTTTAGCATCGAGAAGTTCGGATTCGATGGTTCGAGTGTCGCGGGCTGGGGTCGGCGGAACCGGAAGCATTCGAATTGGCCGGTTGTCTACACGATTCACGATTCCGAAGATCTCTACGTCGGTGAGACGTTGAACGCGGTTGCCAGGATGCATCAGCATCTGTCGAGTGGTTCCAAACAGCATCTGAGAAGCGTGCAGGTCGTCCTCAACGAGACCTACAACAAGTCGGCCTGTCTCGACCTCGAGTCCTTCTTGATCCGGCTCTTCGCCGGTGACGGTAAGTTCCGCGTGCTCAACCGCAACGACGGTGTCGTCGATGCCGACTACTATTCCCGGGATGCATACCGGGCTACTTTCGTGGATGTCTTCAACCGGTTGCATGCTGAGGGATTCTTCACGAGAACGATTCCTCAGATCGAGAACAGCGATCTCTTCAAGTTGTCGCCTTTCAAAGCGCTGACCCATGATCAGGCCATCGCGGTCGAAGACATTCTCGAGGGGCTTTTCTCGGACATCGAGGGTGGCACCCAAAGTACGATAGTGGTCCAAGGAAATCCTGGAACCGGCAAGACCATCCTTGCCATCTATCTGATGAAACTTCTGAGTGACATCCAGCATCACGAGTACGAGGATCAGGTCGACAAGGACTCGATGTTCGCCGAGTTCTTCGTACCTGGCTATCGAGAGCTGCTGAGTAGGTTTTCAATGGCGCTCGTGGTGCCTCAGCAGTCGCTCCGCGCGTCAATACAGTCTGTCTTCAGACGGATCCCCGGGCTTGACCCTGAGCTCGTGCTGACACCGTTTGAGGTTGGCGAATCTCTGACGAAATTCGATCTGCTCATTGTGGATGAGGCGCATCGACTCAGCCGTCGTTCGGCGCAGGCGATGGGTACCAAGACCAAACAGTTCGGAGAGATCAATTCGCGCCTCTTCGGGCCTCACGGAGATGCTCGAAGCCAGCTCGATTGGGTCCGGCATCAGAGCACGCATCAGCTTTTCCTAGTCGATTCCGATCAGGCTGTGCGCCCATCCGATATTCCGCGGAGCGACCTGCGTGCTCTTGAAGTCGAAGCAGGCAGTCGTCATCGGTTCTATCGCCTCGCCACGCAAATGCGTGTGCGCGCAGAATCTGACTACATCGGCTTCGTGAAAGAACTGTTGACTGGGGTCATTCCGGATGTGCAGGACTTTGGAGACTACGATCTACGTCTCTTCGATGATTTCGATGAGATGCGGACTGAGATCTTCCGTAGAGAATCAGAAATCGGCCTCGCACGAGTGCTTGGCGGGTACGCCTGGAAGTGGCGAAGCCGCTCAGATCAGTCCGCTTACGACATCGAACTCGGCAACAGCAGGATGCAGTGGAACCGGAAGACAGTCGACTGGGTCAATTCGGAGACCTCGTTGGAGGAAGTCGGATCGATACACACCATTCAGGGCTATGACCTGAACTATGCCGGCGTGATCATTGGAGCGGATCTCACCTTCGACGCAACGAGCGGGCGTACGGTGTTCAATCGCAAACGCTACTTCGACGCTAGAGGCAAAGCGAATAACGGGATACTTGGAATCGAGTTCACTGACGACGACATCCTCGGCTATGTTCGAAACATTTACGCGGTGCTGATGACCCGCGGAATTCACGGGACGTACCTCTACGTGGAAGATGAGGCGTTGCGGGCGCGATTCGCGCTTGCGTTCGCGCGGTTGCCTCGTTCGTAGAGCCTTTCGACGGCCAGTCCCGAAACTTCCGCGTGAGTGCGGAGCACCCCCCCATCCTCGCGGCGCCCAGAGATGCTCGGTGACTTCATCCGGCCGCAGCGGCGCAACGGCCACGTCGAGATGGTTGGGCGGTGGCTTCCTCCCAGGCTCCTCATCGAGCAGGTTCTTCAAGCGTGAGCAGCGCGACCTCACGCCCAAGGTTCGCCCGCGCCCGCGCCTCCCAGAGCTGGTGCGCCGTCGGCGTGCGGTAGATCGCCGGCTGGGCCAGATACGCGCTCAGGATCCTGGCTCGGCCCGCACGGAAGTCCGGCTCCGGCACGTGCGCGTACTCCTCGCGCACCGCCGCCGCATACTCGTCGTACCGCCAGGGCGGAGAGGCGAAGATCGAGAGATCCGCGTCCAACAGATGTACCAGTGGTGCGGGAGGATCCTGAACCGCATGACCCGGCGTCGTCGCGACGATGAAGTCACTGACCTCTGTCACCAGAGAGTCCGAAAGGGCGAGACCCCCGAGCGACTCGCGCGCGAGGCGCGCCGAATCGAGCTCGTCGGATCCGCTTCCCGCATACACCGCGTCGTGGAACCAGGCTGCGAGCAGCGTCACCGGCGCGATCTCTTCACCGCGCACACCCAGCTGATTCAGCGCCAGCAGCACATCCTCGAGATGCCGCTCGTCGTGATAGCGGCGGTGCGGCTCGTTCCAGCGGGCGATGAGACCATCGCCGAGATACTGCCACGCATCGCCAAGGCGATCAGGCACAGCGAGCAGCCCACGGAGCCGCGCCCACTCGTCGCGCAGATACTCGCGCCGCCGCACCGGCCGCAGCGCTTCGCGATCCCGCTGCCGCACGCGCAGTCCGGAGTCTCGCAGGCGATCCACGATCACTTTCGGGCTGACGGGCAGCGCACCGAGCGCAATCGCGCGCTCCTGCATCGACGCCGGCACGTCGTAGTGATCCAGATCGAACCCTCGCCGCGGCACCGGCAGCCGCGCAGCGAACTCGTGCAGTTCCTCGTAGCTGACATCCGAAACGAGATGACTCCACAGCGTGCCGTGCGCCGGCCACTGCGGCGGGTCGATGAGGATCGCCATCGGATCAGCGTAGCGCGCGCTTCAGCGCGGAGTGTCGAGGGTCCACGTGTCGGCGGGGCGCCCGCCGGCGGCCGCCCACGAGTCCGCATCCCAGACGAAGTGCGCCACCGCGCAGGTCGGCATGTGCGAGATCCCGTCATCGGAGAGCTGCGCGGCCAGATGCGAGATGCCGGGATCGTGAGCAACCACCATCACCGCGGCCGAACCCGAGCCCGCGGCTGCCGCGAGCAGGCGCGAAGCGGGAGCGAGATACAGCTCGCCGTCGAGCTCGGTCTCCACGCCGAGCTCTTCGCCGAAGACCGCAGCCGTGGTCCGTGCGCGCTGCGCCGTGCTGGCGAGGATCCGCGAGACCCGCACCCCAGAAGCCACGAGCCGTCGAGCCATCATCGGCGCATCCCGCAACCCGCGCGCGTTCAACGGCCGGTCATGGTCATCCAGCTCGGGATCGCCCCAATCCGACTTCGCGTGACGCACCAGAGTGAGTTCGATCACTGCGATCCTCCTAACCCAGTTCTTCCCCGGCCAGGTGCTTGCCGAAGTTGACGAGCGCTTCATCCCAGCCGTCGTAGACGAAGCCGTCGCCTGGCTTGCCAGCATAGCCGCGCAGATGGAAGAGCAGCTCGGTGGCCTCGCCTTGTTCGGTGAAGGTCAGTGTGATCAGGGGAGTGCCCTCGACCGGGGCGCCCGGCTCGCCCCAGGTGAAGACGAGTCGGTCGAACGGCTCGACCTCGAGGTACCTGCCGCCGGTGGGGAACTTCTCGCCCGTCTCGTCGTTCGTCATCGTGTAGCGGTACTCGCCGCCGACGCGCACGTCGAACGCGACCGAGTCGGTGCTCACCCCGAACGGATGCAGCCAGTGGGCGAGCTCCGACTCCTCCGTCCAGGCGCGCCAGACCAGCTCTCGCGGTGCGTTGAACGTGCGGGTGATCGAGAACTCGGGCATCTCGCTCATTTCTGCTGACGCCGTGTTGGTGCTCATCGTTCTTCCTCCTTGATTTCCGTGTTCTCCGACTCCGCCTGCTTCATCCGCTCGAGATGTTGCTCGAGCGCATCGAGGCGCAGGTTCCACTCGCGGCGCTGCTGATCGATCCATGCTGAGACCTCATCGAGTGGTTCGGCCTGCAGCGAGAGCGTGCGCCATTGGGCGTGCGCGGTCCGGGTGATGAGATTCGCCCGCTCCAGCACCTTGAGATGCTGGGAGATGGCCGGACCGCTGATGCTGAACGGCTCGGCGAGCTCGCCGACCGTCGCAGGCCCCTGTGCCAGTCGCGAGAGGATCTCGCGACGCGTCGGGTCCGCCAGCGCAGAGAATGCGAGGCTCAGTGGATCGGTTGCGGCCATTTCAGCAACTCCTTAATTAATTAATCACTTAATTAATGCATTGAAGGTATGAAATGTCAAGAGTTGCAGGCGGATTCGGATCTTTGGTCGCCTGAGTGCCCGCCGAATGCCGATCCGCAGCTATCGGCGTACCGTGGAAGCAACTCTCAACGAGGAGGTGCATCATGAAACGCGAACGCACTGCGAACAGCACCGAGAGCGATATCGAACGCCGGAGCGACGAGCCGCGCACCGTGGAGTATCACGGCCACCATTTCGAGACCCCGCACCCGGCCACGCGCTACGACGCGGGCAACGGCCAGGGCACGATCCACGCGTGGCCGCACGGCAAGACGCAGGATCGCCCGGTCCTCGACGGCTCCACTCAAGATCGCGAGATCGAAGCCGAGGTCGACAACCCCTGGCGGGGGATCGACGACCCCGGTCTGATCTTCTATCCGGGCCACGTGCCGGAGTCGCGCAAACACCACCCCAAGCGCGCGGCCTGAGCGCAGGCGAGGTCGTCCCGACCCCGCCGCGCTATCCGTCGCTGCGCACCACGAGGATCAGGTCGCCGGCATCCACCGAACTGGTGCCCCCGAACACGACCCGCTCGATCACGCCTGCGATCGGCGTCGTGATCGCGGCCTCCATCTTCATCGCCTCGATGGTCGCGACCGGCTGACCCGCATCGACTCGATCGCCGACCGCGACCTTCGCGGTCACGGTCCCCGAGAACGGCGCGGCGACGTGACCGGGCAAGGTGCGATCCGCCTTCTCCGCGACCGGGGCGGAGACGGCGACGCGCTCATCCTTCACGAACACCTGGCGCAGCTGACCGTTGAGCTTCACCATCACGGTGCGCACGCCCTTGTCGTCGGCCTCGCCGATGGCCTCGAGCTCGGTGTAGAGCCGGATGCCGCGAGCGAGATCGATCGCATGCTCGTCTGCGACCGACAGCCCGTACAGATAGTCCGCCGTGTCCAGCACGGAGAGGTCGCCGAACTGCTCGCGGGCCGCCTCGAACTGCTTCGTGGGCGCGGGGAAGAGGAGGC
>CAMFIY010000121.1 GCA_945952575.1 uncultured Leucobacter sp. | reverse complement strand
AGCTACAGCGCACCGGATGAGGACGGCCAGAACGCAGTCAGCGGTGCGGGTGCCGGAGCTGCCCGTCAGGCGCCGCAGGCCCCCGCCGCGCCGCCGCAGCGCGGAGCCTTCGGCCAGCAGATCGACGGTGAGGCCGGCGGCCAGCCGCAGAATCGGGCCCAGCGCCGCTCGAAGAAGAAGTAGTCCAGGCCGATCAGGCACCCAGATATTTCGCACGCCACCGGAAACGGGGCGGCCCCGCGTTCGCGGCGGAACAACCGGAGACAGGAATGGCAGAAGAGAAACTGACCAAGAACGAACGCCGCGAGCAGGCGCGCGAACAGGCGCGCCTCGCCCGTGAGGCCGAGAAGAAGCGCGAGAAGCGCAATCGGCTCTACCTCCAGGGCGGCGTCGTGCTCGGCGTGCTGGCGATCCTCGCGGTCGTCGCGCTCGTGCTCACCCAGTCCATGAAGCCTGCGGGCCCCGGTCCGCAGAACATGGCCTCGGGCGGCGTCACCTTCACGAAGGACCTCAAGGTCGTCCCGACCGCGGGTCTCGCCGAGGGTGCGGACCGGACGGCCGTCGAGGCCGACTGGAAGACCATGCCGATCGACGTCACGCTCTACGCCGACTACATGTGCCCGGCATGCGGCGCCTTCGACCAGACCTACGGCACCATGCTCGAGAACTACGTGGGTGCCGGCGACGTCAACCTGACCGTCTACCCGATCAACTTCCTCGACGCCAGCTCGATGGGCACCAAGTATTCGACCCGGGCGGGCAACCTCATGGCCTGCGTGGTCGACAAGCAGCCCGACAGCGCGTTCAAGCTGCACAACCTGCTGCTGAGCGCGGCGGTGCAGCCGAAGGAGGGCACGACCGGTCTCAGCGACGAGCAACTGCTCGAACAGGCGAAGGCCGCCGGAGCCGACGTGAACAACGATCTGAAGCAGTGCGTGAAGGATCAGACCTTCGCCAGCTTCATCAACGGCAACACGAAGCAGGCGCTCGAGGTCGGCATCAACGGTCTCGCCGACGGCGCCCGTCTCGTGAAGTCGAGCCAGGTCCAGCTCAGCGGCAAGGAGGACTCCGACCTTCAGCCCGCCGGCGAGCCGCAGCGCGTCGTCAGCACGCCGACGGTGATCGTCAACGGCCAGCAGTGGTACTCGCCCCGCGACGGCGACTTCGAGGCCTATCTGAACAAGATCAAGGCCCAGCTCGAAGGCACGAACGACCAGAGCAAGCAGGGCTGACCGGGGGACCGGTAAGCTCAAGGGGTGGTCGGTTCGCCGGCCACCCCTTTCCGCCTCCTTAGCTCATCTGGTAGAGCAGCAGCCTTGTAAACTGCAGGTGATCGGTTCGAGTCCGATAGGGGGCTCGAAGAAGAAATGCATCGCTTTTCTTCGAGAGGCCTGGCGCGCACACGGCGCGTAGGGGTGGTTTCCGTTCGAGAGTTTCTGGAACCGGGGCTGGGCCTACTTCCGGGATGTCCAGGATGGGGCGTGTGGCTCCGAGTGCGTCAAGCAAGTCCGACCGGGCCCAAGCACTAGGGTAGACAGGTGACTCAGCGCTCCTCCCTGCCCGTCTGGGCGGCACTGCTCGGCAGCGGCGTCGCCGGGGCGCTCACTGCCATGCAGTCGCGTGTCAACGGCGGGCTCAGCCAGGCGCTCGGCAACGGCTACCTCACCGCGGTCGTCTCCTTCGGCAGCGGCCTGATCATCCTCGCCGTCGTCCTGCTGTTCTCGCGAAGCGGACGATCGGGCATCCGTCAAGTCGGTGCGGAGCTGCGATCGGGGCATCTCCCGTGGTGGGCGCTCACGGGCGGCGCATGCGGGGCCTACTTCGTGCTCGGGCAGGGGCTCGCCGCGCCGATCATCGGGCTCGCGCTCTTCACCGTCGGAGTCGTCGCCGGGCAGGTCATCGGCGGGCTCGTCATCGACCGGCTCGGGATCGGGCCGAGCGGCAGGATCGATCCGTCGCTACAGCGGCTGATCGGCACGGCTCTCGCCGTGCTCGCCGTCGCGGTCTCGGTGGTCGCCGATCTGAGCGGGGCGGGCGCCAGCACGGTCCTGATCGTCGTCCCGATCGTCGCCGGTGCGCTGGTCGCGTGGCAGTCCGCGGTGAACGGCCTGCTGCGCTCCGCAGCGCGCAGCGCGCTCTCCGCGACATTCATCAGCTTCGTCGTCGGCACGCTCATCCTCGCCGTCGCCGCGGCGGTCTCGCTCGGGCTGCGCGGCTGGCCCGCGATGTGGCCGAGCAACCCGCTGCTCTATCTCGGCGGAGCGCTCGGCGCCGTGTTCATCGCGATCTCGGCCGTCCTGGTGCGGACGGCCGGGGTGCTCCTGCTCAGCATGTCGAACGTGGCCGGCCAGCTCGTCGCCGCGGTCGCGCTCGAGATCGGTCTGCCGCTCGCGAGCGGCGTGACGATCTGGATGCTCGCCGGCGCTGCGGTGGCGCTGCTCGCGGTGCTCATCGCAGCGCTTCCGTCGCGCTCCGGGTAGCGGGCGCGATCAACGGTCGGGCTCGCCGCGTGCCGAGGGTGCGCCCGGCGGGGCTAGTCGGTCTCGGCGCCGGGATCGAAGGTGAGCGACAGGCTGTTCATGCAATAGCGGTCGCCGGTCGGCGTGCCGAAGCCGTCGGGGAAGACGTGGCCGAGGTGGGATCCGCAGCGCGCGCAGCGCACCTCCGTGCGCACCATGCCGAGGCTCGTGTCCTCGATGAGTTCGACGGCGCCAGGCCGCACGCTCTCATAGAAGCTCGGCCAGCCGCAGTGCGACTCGAACTTGGTGCCGCTCACGAACAGCTCGTTGCCGCATGCCCGGCACCGATAGAGGCCGTCGCCCCACTCGTTCAGCAGTTCGCCCGTGCCGGCTCGCTCGGTCGCCGCCTGGCGCAGGATCGCGTACTCCTCGGCGCCCAGGCGCTCGCGCCACTCGGCGTCGCTCAACCGGAATTCATACGCTCCGTCGGACTCGATCGGGGTGCTCATCGTGCCTCCTCCATGCCAGTGCCCTCAGCCTACGCCCGGGTTCTGTGCTTCGGCCCGTCGCCGGGATCGGAGATCCGCCGAGATTCGGAAGGTGCGCGGCGGTCGGATCCGAATCTGGGCAGATCTCCAAGCTCTGCCGAGTGCGGTGAGGACAAGAGCGTCCGCCACACGCCGAAGGGTCTTGGACTTGCATCATCAGATGATATTCGTCAGACTATTCTTCGGTGCATAAGTTAGGTGTGCCTAAGTTCAATCTGATGTGGCGGATCCGCGGTGCGGACGGCCGATCGAACCAGAAAGGGAGTGCGCTCGGAATGACTGCGCAGAACACCCGGCGAAAAGCGGCCTCGGGCTGGCTCGCCACCGTCACCGCCGCCCTCGTGGCGCTGAGCGGCCTGGCCCTGGCGCCGACCGCCGCATCGGCGGCGGATCCGGCGACGCCGAAGATCGAGCTGTCGACGAACCTGCTCGACCCCGCGGGCGACACGCTCACCGTGACCGGCACCGGCTTCGACGCCGGCTACGTCGGGCTCCCCGTCGTCTACGGATGCGCGAACGGCGCGACCGCGCCCAAGGGCGTCTACGTGCAGGTCGGTTGGATCAAAGACACCTGGCGTCCCTCTCAGGGCGGCGCGAACAACACGGATCGCAAGGGCAACATCTCCGGCCTGAACACGTGGTTCGCCGATCAGGATCTGAACTGCCGCGCCCCCGGGAAGTGGACCATCGCGGCTGACGGCACGGCCTCGTTCACCCAGACCTTCACCGTCACCCAGGCCGCCATCGGCGCACTCCCGGAAGGCGCGCGCTACGCAGTCTTCACCCACGGCGGTGCCGCCACCTCCGGTGATCTGAGCACCCAGCAGCCGGACAACGAGCTGTCCGCCGACATCCACTTCCTGCCGAGCAAGGCGAACGCCTCGATCTCCCAGGCGAACGGCGAGGGACTCAAGGTCGACGTGTCGGCCACCGACATCCCCGCAGGAGTGACCGGCGCGTATGGCGCGATCATCGAGAAGGGCACTGAGGCCTCGCTGAGCGATCCCAGCGCCGACTACGTCGCCTTCGCCTACGATCCGACGAGCCAGACGCCGTTCCCGACCGTCGCCGACGGCGCCACCTCGTTCTCGCTGCTCGCCCCGGCCGCGAAGCTCGATCCGGCGAAGGAGTACGTGGTGCTGGTCTGGAAGCAGCACGCCGCCGCGACCCCTCAGAACATCTATGCGCGCGCCGCGATCACGGTGACGGACGACCAGTGGGCCGCGGTCTTCCCGGCCACCGCGACCGCGCTGAAGTTCTCGAACGCCTCGAGCGCCTACAACGCGGCGAACTCCGCAACCGTGACGGTGACCTCTCCGGGCGGCACGCCGACCGGCAAGGCCACCGTGAAGATCGCCGGCCAGAGCTATGCAGTGACCCTGGTCGGCGGCAAGGGCACGATCAAGCTCGCGAAGCCGGTGAGCGCCGGCACGCACACCGCGACGGTGAACTACGTCAATAGCGGCAGCGGCACGCTCTTCACCGCATCGAGCGCGACTGCGGTCGTCAGGGTGGCGAAGGCCACTCCGAAGGCGGCCTTCAAGTTCGCGGACAGCAGCATCACCACCCGGCAGTATGCGAAGCTCAGCGTCAGCACCAGCATCCCCGGTTCGCTGAAGGCCGTTGCGTCGAAGTTCACCCTCAAGGTCTACGACGGCTCGAAGCTGATCAAGACGACCAAGCTCGACTCCCGGGGCAAGATCACCGTGAAGATCCCGAAGCTGAAGAAGGGCACGCACAAGGTCAAGGTCCGCATCAGCTCGACCGCGAACACCAACGCCGCCTACAGCGCGGTCAAGACGCTGAAGGTGGCTCACTCCTGATGCGTCGCCGTTCGAGCCTGCTCGCCCTCGTCACCTCCCTCCTGCTCGCGTTCGCAGGTGCGCTCACCGCGCCCCTCGCCGCGAGCGCGGAGGAGGCGGCCACCGCGACCCCGTCCATCGTCGAGGCGACGAGCGACGGGCTCACCCTGCGTGTCGATCTCACGGGCGTGCAGGCTCGAACCGGCACGGACGGCGTCTACGTCGCGCTCACCGAGCGCGCCGCCGTCGCTCCGATCGGCAGCGGACAGTGGATCCCGGGAGCCTCGATCGTCGACGGTTCCGGATCCGGCAGCTACACGATCCCTGCCGCGAGTCTCGACCGCAGCAAGCTCTACGACGCTCTCGTCTGGTACGCGCACGGCGCTCCGACACCGGACGCGATCATCGCGCAGGTGCCGGTCGAGATCAGCGCGAGCCAATGGGACGCGGTCTTCCCGCCGGCGGTGGATCCGCCGACCGGCCCGGGCACGGACCCCGGGACCGACCCCGGCACGGATCCGGGGACCGATCCGGATCCCGGCACGGACCCGGATCCCGGGACCGACCCTCGGCCCGAGGCGAAGATCGGCAGCCTGGAGTGGGGCGTGAAGGCCTCCTTCGTGAACTACATCGAGAAGCTCTCTGGCGACGGCACAGTCACGCTGACGGCTCCGGCGAGCCGTGACGGGGCGAAGTTCGCGTTCCCGCAGAGCTCGGCCGACGGCTGGGACGCGGAGGCGCGGACCGGATCCGTGCAGTTCTCGGGCGCCGTGGGCTTCCGGGCGCACGGAGGGGTCCTCTCCTTCGCGCTGGCGAACCCGAAGATCGTCGTCACCAGCACCGCTGCGGCGCAGCTCGTGGTCACGAGCGGACGATCCGAGGTCGCCGTCGCCACACTCGACCTGTCGCGGGCGACCGTCACCGAGCTGAAGGACGACCGCGGCGCGAACGCCGGCACGCGCTGGCGCAACGTGCCCGCGACGCTGACCGAGGCCGGCGTCCCCGTCTTCCAGCAGTACCCTGCGGGCACGGAGCTCGACCCGGTCAGCTTCACCGTCGCGGCGTCCGCCGACGTCGATCCCGTTGAGCCTCCGGTGGTGAAACCGCCGAAGAAGCCGAAGCCCCACAAGCCGGCCAAGCCGTCGAGCCCCTCATCGTCCCGTGCCGCCGGATCCCTCGCGTGGGGCATCTCCTCGGGATTCGCCGCATATACGACCGGCGATATCGCCAAAGGCAGCATCTCGACCTCCGGGGTCGGCCGCAGCGGCGGCAGGTTCCTCTTCCCGCAGGCGACCGGCGGCGACTGGAACTTCCGAAGCGAAACCGGCACCGTGCGCTACTCGGGCGTCGTCTCCTTCAGCGGGCACCACGGGCTCATGAACGAGGGCTTCGCCAATCCCGTGATCACTGTGACGAACGGGAACCGGGGCACGATCTCGGCGGGCGGGCGCACCTTCGAACTGCGCCTCTCGGCCGGAAGCAAGAGCACCGCCTCCAGCGGTGCGGTGACCTGGAGCGACGTGCCCGTCGTCGGCGCGATCAGCGGAGGCGGTTCGAGCGGCGGCGCGAGCGGGGGCGGATCCTTCGGGATCGATCCCGTGACGTTCACCGTCGGCGCGGTGGGCGGCAACCCCTTCGGCTCCTCGACCGTCAGCCACCCCTCGCTCACGAACGAGGCGGCGCCCGAACCGCCCGCGACCACGGGCATCACGCTGAAGACGCCCGAGGACGAGATCGTCGCCGGCGGCGAGGTCGAGTTCGAGGCCGCGGGATTCACGCCCGGCGAGCGCGACATCCTCGTCGTCATCTATTCGCAGCCGATCGTGCTGGACCGCAACGGAGGCGCCGACGAGGACGGCGTCGTGCACTGGGTCGGCACGCTGCCGAAGGATCTGCACGGCGAGCACACCCTCACGGTGCAGGGCAGCAGTGACGCCGGCGCGGTGATCGATATCCTGAGCCAGGCGGAGTACGATGCGCTGCGCGCCGCCGATGCCGCGGACGCCGACGGCGCCGGCGGCGGGAGCACGGGGCCTGCGGCGCAGGCCGCGGGTGTCGCACCGCGCGCGGATGCGGCATCCTGGGAGTTGTGGGCGATCGCCGGCGTGCTCGTCGTGCTCGCCGCCGGGATGACCGGCCTGGTGGTGGCCCAGCGTCGCCGCCGAGTCGCCTGACCCGCCCGTCGCCCGAGCCTTCTACCCCCCCCGAGAGGATCCGCACATGACCCCCCGTTCCGGTATGCATCGCGCCCGCGCGCTCGCCGCAGCCGTCCTGCTGGCCGGAGCTGCGGCCGGTTCCGCGGCGGCCCTGCCGGCGAACGCGGCGCCGGCAGCAGCCGCGCCGATCCAGGCCGCGCCCGCGACGAGCTGCGAGGTGACCGGCGGCACGCTGACGTGGGGCGTCAAGGAGAGCTTCCGCTCCTACATCTCGAGCAGCATCGCGAACGGCGAATGGAAGGCGAGCAAGGGGGCGAGCTATCAGACGCCCAGCTTCACCTTCTCGAACGGGCACGGATCCTACGATGCGGCGACCGGCACGGGCAGCGTCTCATTCGACGGCTCGGTGCGATTCACCGGGCACGAGGGTGTGCTGGATCTGACCTTCGCGAATCCGACCGTCGAGTTCGACGGCACCGGTGGAGCGCGACTGCTGCTCGATGCGAAGAGCAACGATCAGGAGGGCAAGCAGGCGATCGATCAGAAGCAGGTGCCGGTGGGCAAGATCGCGGGCGGGCCGATCCAGAAGTACGCGGGCGACGACCCGACACTGCTCACCTCGCTGGAGATGACCGATACGGAGGTGATGCTCACCGCCGAGGGGGCGAAAGCCTTCGCCGGGTTCTACCCGAGCGGGGACGCGCTCGATCCGATCACGCTCGCGGTGCAGACGAAGCCCTGCACCGGAGGAACCGCCCAGCCGGGAGACGGATCGACGCCGGAACCGGAGCAGCCGGGCACGGAGGCCGGCGGTGCCGGAACCGGATCGGCGGAGGCCTCCGGCGGCATCCCCTGGATCCCGATCGCGCTCGGCGGCGTTGCGCTC
>CAMFIY010000120.1 GCA_945952575.1 uncultured Leucobacter sp. | reverse complement strand
GGCCCGGGGAGCGGGAGAGGCCGGTGAGAATCCGGTTTCGAGGAAGGAAACAATCATGGCAAAAGCCAAGAAGGTTACCGGTCTGATCAAGCTTCAGATCGCAGCCGGCGCCGCCAACCCCGCACCCCCCGTGGGTCCTGCGCTGGGTCAGCACGGCGTCAACATCATGGAGTTCTGCAAGGCCTACAACGCGGCCACGGAGAGCCAGCGGGGCAACATCATCCCCGTCGAGATCACGGTCTACGAGGATCGCTCGTTCGACTTCGTCCTGAAGACCCCCCCGGCGGCCGAGCTCCTCAAGAAGGCGGCCGGCGTGCAGAAGGGCTCCGGCACCCCGCACACCGTCAAGGTGGCGAAGGTGACCGCTGAGCAGGTCCGTCAGATCGCCGAGCAGAAGCAGGCCGACCTGAACGCGAACGACCTGGACGCGGCTTCGAAGATCATCGCTGGCACCGCCCGTTCCATGGGCATCACGGTCGAGTAAGGGGCAGAGAAATGGCACAGAAGTCCAAGGCGTACCGCGCCGCTGCCGCCAAGATCGAGGCCGGCAAGTTCTACACTCCCGCCGAGGCCGTGGCCCTCGCGAAGGAGACCGGATCCACCAAGACCGACGCGACCGTCGAGGTCGCCGTCAAGCTCGGCGTGGATCCCCGTAAGGCGGACCAGATGGTCCGCGGTACCGTCAGCCTGCCGCACGGCACCGGCAAGACGGCTCGCGTCATCGTGTTCGCGACCGGCCCTGCCGCCGAGGCCGCCCTGGCCGCCGGCGCCGACGAGGTCGGTGGCGACGAGCTGATCGAGAAGGTGGCCGCAGGCTACACCGACTACGACTCGGCGGTCGCGACCCCCGAGCTCATGGGCAAGGTCGGCCGTCTGGGCAAGGTGCTCGGCCCCCGCGGCCTGATGCCGAACCCCAAGACCGGCACGGTGACGCCGGACCCGGCCAAGGCCGTGACCGACATCAAGGGCGGCAAGATCGAGTTCCGCGTCGACAAGCACTCCAACGTGCACTTCATCGTCGGCAAGGCCTCCTTCAGCCCCGAGCAGCTGAGCGACAACATCTCGGCCGTGCTCGACGAGATCGTCCGCCTGAAGCCGACCTCCTCGAAGGGCAAGTACGTCCAGAAGGGCGCCGTCTCGACCACCTTCGGTCCCGGCATCCCGCTGGACGTGAACGGCCTCTGAGCCCTCGCGCATCAGCGAACGCCTGCGAACCCCTCGGCCGTCCGGTCGGGGGGTTCGCGCGTTTCGGATCCCGATTCTGCGCTCCCAGGATGTTTCACGAGAAGTTGCCCTGCACCCTGTGGATAACCCTGCTCGCCGGCCCCGGCGTACATAGGATGAATGCATGTCCGAGCGACCCGCACCTCCGCGCATAGCGGGGTTCGACTATGTGCGGCCGCTCGGTTCGGGCGGCTTCGCCGAGGTGTACCTCTATGACCAGGACATGCCTCGCCGCCGCGTCGCGGTCAAGGTGCTGAGCGCGCCGTTGGACGCCGCCCGCGAGCGATCTGCCTTCGAGACAGAGGTCGACGCGATGGCCCGGCTCTCCGCCCACCCCTCGATCGTCTCCGTGTTCCAGGCGGGCCTCGCGCCGGACGGCAGACCCTATCTGGTGATGGAGTTCTGTCCGGAGTCGATGAAGCAGTACACCCGGTCGGGGCCGGCCCGTCTGCAGCTGGTGCTCGACGCCGGCGTGAGGCTCGCCTCGGCGCTCGAGACCGCGCATCGAGCGCACGTGCTCCACCGGGACATCAAGCCTTCCAACGTGCTGATCTCCGTGCTGGGCAGGCCGATGCTCACCGACTTCGGCATCTCGTCCTGGCACGGCAGGGATGCGAGCGGGGGCACCACCCGAGCGATGTCGATCCCGTGGGCCGCCCCCGAGATGGTCACCGGGGCGACGTTCGGGACGGTCGCCACCGAGGTGTGGTCGCTCGCCGCGACGCTCTACACGTTCGCCGCCGGCCACTCGCCGTTCGAGGGAGCGGACCCGGAGCAGAACACGAGTGCGCGGATGCGCCGGCGCATCGCGAAGGCGCACTATACGCCGGTACCCGGGGCGAGCGGGTATGAGGCTTTCGACGCCGTGATGGCTCGGGCGATGAGTCCGAAGCCGGAGGACCGCTTCGCGCGGATGCGTGATTTCGCGGAGGCGCTGCAAGGACTGCAACGGCACTACGGCTATGGGATCACCGACATCGATCTCGCCTTCGTGGACTGGACCTCGCCCGATCCCGCACCTACCGGATCAGCCGACTCCGGGGGAGATCCGGGCCCGGATGCGGCCGCCGACTGGGTCGGCGCATCGAGCGGTGCGGCGCACCCGCCGCCGCGACTGCCGGCCCCGGCGCAGACCGACCGCGCGCGTGCGCGTGCGGCGCTTCTCGCCGACCGCAGCGGTTCCGCCGATCGGGGCCGCGACCGTGCGCGCGGCGGGCGGAAGGTCTCGCTGCTGACCGCCGGCCTGATCGGCGCGGGCTCGGCGATCGCCGGGGTGATCGCGCTCGCCGCCGTCGCGAAGGCGCTGGGCTGGTTCTGATGCGCGGATGGTTCGGGTGGCTCGCGGGCGGTGTCGCAGTGGCGATCCTGGTCGCCTTCGCGGTGGTCTCGACCGGCTTCGACGCCCGCACCACTCCCAGAATCGATCCGGCGGTGTGGGTGGAGCGATCCAGCGGCCAGTATGCGCGCGTCAATACCGAGACCGCGGAGATCGACACCGTGCGTCGAGTCGACAGTCCCAGCGACCTGGTGCAGACGGGCGGCATCGGCATGCTGCTCACCCAGGGCTTCGGGCGGGCCTGGGTGATCGATCCGGCTGATCCGAAGGACGTCCGCGACGAACCGGGCGCCGGTGGGGCAACCGCTACGCCGGCGGGCACCCGGCAGGTGCTCGCGGCGGGCCAGGCGATCGCCTACCTCACCGAGTCGGGCGAGGTCTATCTCGCCTCGACCGAGCATCCGGGTGAGACGCTGCGCCTCGAAGGGCAGGCGGACGCCATCGCGCTCGATGCCGGCGGTCGGCTCGCGCGCTTCTCCCGCAGCGACGGCGGGGTGCAGTGGTTCAACGCGAGAACCGGGGAGCCGGGCGCGTTCGACCCGTTGGACGGACCGGCCGCGGATGGGGAGCTGCAGCTCGCGATCGTGGGAGACGGTTGGGCCCTCCTCGACGGTCGGCAGGGAGACTACTGGGCGAGCGGCCTGGATCGCCCGGTGAGGATCCGGGTGCAGGGCGAGGCGCTGCTGCAGGGGTCCGATGCCGCGGACGGGGCCGAACGGGCCGTGCTTCTGGCCGACCGGGCCGGGCTGTGGTCCGTGGACGCCGAGGGGCGCGCGGTGCGCGCGGTCGATGCCGAGGGTTCGCCCGCGCGTCCGGAACTCAGCGGCGGCGAACCGGTGGCGGCCTGGATCGACGGGAACGGGGCGACGGTCTGGACCGCCGGCGCCGGGTCGCGCCGGTTCGCACGTGATCCCGGCACGGACCTGCCCACCGACCCGCAGCCGGTCATCCGGACGAACGGCGACCGCGCCGTCCTGGCGGAGCTCAGCACCGGGATGATGTGGCGGATACCGGACGGACGCCTCATTCCCGTAACGCAGTGGAAGCAGTCGGAACCGCCGAAGGAGAGCAGCGGCGACTCGACCCCGCAGGACGTGACCGAGCAACTGCCCCCGGTGGCGGTCGACGACCGATTCGGAGTGCGGGTGGGCGAGCCGGTGCTCCTGCAGGTGCTCTTGAACGACCACGATCCGAACCGCGCGGACGTGCTGACCGTCGTTCCGGAGGGACTCGGAGCCGGCCTGCCGGCGGACTTCGGCACGGTGAGCCTACTCTCGGACGCCCAGGGGGTGATGCTCGAGCCCCGGGCCGACGCGAGCGGCACCGTCCGCTTCCGCTACCGCATCACGGACGGGACGCACCTCTCGGAGCCTGCCACGGTGACGTTGAGCGTGGTGCCGGAGAGCCGGAACTCGGCCCCGCAGTGGTGCCCGGTCGAGGGATGTCTGCGCGACTGGCCCGCGCCACAGATGACGCCCGGGGGCACTCTCGTGCTGCCGCTCCTCCAAGGCTGGGTCGATCCGGAGGGGGATCCGATCGCGCTCGTGGGGGCGAAGGCCACGGGAGCGGACGACCCGGTCAGGACGCTGATCACGGAGGACGGCCGCCTGGCGATCAGGCACACCGACCCGAACGCAGGCGAGGGGCTGCTCGCGCTCGTCGTGACCGTCGCCGACGCCCGAGGGGCGACGAGTACGCGCGAGCTCTCGGTGCAGGTGACGTCCGGAGCGACTGCCGAGCTGCCGCCGATCGCGAGCACCGTGCGCGTCGGGGAGACGACGGTGCTGAACCCCCTGAGCCGGGTGATCGGCGGCTCGGGCTCGTACTCGCTCAAGGACGCCGTCGTGCAGAGCGGTGCGGCGCGAGACGTCTCCGTCAGGGTTCGTCCGGGCGCGGGGAGCCTCGAAGTGACCGCCGATCGAGCCGGCAGCGCCCTGATCGCCGTCACGGTTCAGGACACGGTGACCGAGGCTGAGGTGACCGGAGTCATCCGGGTCGTGGCGGTGAAGCAGCGTGCGCCGCTGGCGCTGCCCCCGCTGCGGGTCTTCGTCCACCCGTTCGGCGACACGACGATCGATGTGCTCGCATCCGTCCCGAGCGCAGGGACGCGGGATCTCAGCGTGCGGTCGGCCATGGTCGTCGACGGTCGCCTGCGCGCCGACGTGATCGAGCACGCCAGGATACGGGTGGCCGCAGCCGGCACCGATGCCGGAGAGGCGACCGATCCGGGGCGGGTCGGCGCGGTGGACGTCGTGGTCGCCGACGGGGAACGGGTCGCGACGGGTCGCCTGACCGTCTTCCGTGCGCCGGCGAAGGCCGGCAGCGCGATCGCCGTCGCCGACATCGCCACCGTGCGGGCGGGATCGGTCGTCGACATCCCCGTCCTCGACAACGACGTGTCGCCACCCGGCGATCGGCTCGTGCTGAGCCCGAAAGTGGTCGGCTCGGGAGCGAAGGGCGAACTCGTCTTCGCATCGGGCAGTCAGGTCCGCTACCTCGCCCCGACGAAGCCGGGCAGCTACACGCTGAACTATCGGGTCTCCGCCACCAGCAATCCGAAGGTCTCCGATGTCGGCCAGATCCGCGTCACCGTTCTCCCGCACGGGACGAACCGGGCCCCTGCCCCGGCCACGGTCACGGTGAGGCTCGCGCCCGGGGAGCAGGCGACGGCCACGATCCCGCTCTCGGGCGTCGATCCCGACGGCGACCGGGTCCGCCTGGTCGGTGTCGAGCAGCCGGGGAACCCTCAGCTCACCGCTGCGATCCCGCCGCGAAGCAGCGCAGTGCGGATCGAGGCGTCTCGCAGCGCGACGCCGGGCAGCGCGACGGTCGAATACGTGGTGCGCGACGACCTCGGTGCGGAAGCGCGGGGCAGGATCCACGTCATCCTCACCGATCCGGATCCGGGAGGCGGAGCCCCGGTCGTCTACTCCGACTACGTGCGTCTGGTCCGGGGAGCCGCTCAGCGCGCGGTCGTGCGCCCGCTCGACAATGACATCGACCCGCGCGGCGGCACGCTGAAGCTGACCGAGGTCGTTCCGAACGTGCCCGGCGGCGTGCAGAGCCAGGAATACCGGGAGCTCGCGAAGCGTCTCGATCTGAGCCGGATGAACGAGGGCATCGTCACCGTGGCCGGGGCGGCCGAGCTCGGAACCGTCTCGTTCAGATACACCGTGCGCTCCAGCCGGAGCACGAGCACCGCCGACGGACTCATCGTCGTGCAGGTGACCGACAGCGTCGGCGCGCAGGCGCCGTCCGTCACCGACACCGTGCTCTCCGTGAGGGATCGTGCGAGCCTCCCGGGCGAGGGCGTCGACGTCGTGAGCGGTCGTGTGCAGTGGGCCACGGGCGATGTAGCGGATCTGGAGCTCTCGCTCTGGGGCGACGCCGCGAGGCGCTACACCGTCGTGGGCAATCGCATCATCGGGCAGTATCGTGCGGAGGGCGATCTGGTCGTCTTCCGCCTCTCCGGCCCGGACTCATCCGGCGCCGAGGTGTCCAGCTACGGCTTCCTCGTGATCCCGCCGCTCGATGAGCTGAGACTGACGCTCCGCACCGGAGTGGAGCCGCTCTCCGTCCCCGAGGGCGAGCGCGTCGAGTCGAGCATCCTCGACCTGCTCGATCTCGGGCCCGGCGACCGGGTCGTGCTCGCGTCGGGCGCCCTCCCGACGCAGCGGGCGCAGGCCTCATGCATCGCGCTCGACGGGACGACCTTGCGCTACTCGGCGGGCGCGGGGGCGCCGTGGAGGGACAGCTGCACGATCCGGGTCAGGCTCGTGGAGCAGCGCAGCTACACGTCGATCCCCGTCCCGATCGACATCGTTCCCGACGCCCCGGTCGCGGCGCTGAACCCGCTCACGCGCACGATCGCTCCCGGTGGGTCGGCGAGTGTCGCGCTCACCGACATGCTCGAGTGGGAAGGGGGCCGTGAAGGCGACGTCGCCCGGCTCTCCTGGTCGGTGGCTGCGGACGAAGGCCCGTTCGAGGTCTCGCCCGCCGGCTCGACGGTGCGCCTGCGTGCGCGAGCCGACGCGACCCCGGGCGCCGAGCAGTCTCTGCGCGTGACGGTGCGGGGGGCGGGCGCGAGCACCGCGGTGCTCACGCTTCGGGTCGCCGAGGCGGCCAGAGACGCGCCGCGAGGAGGCACGATCGCGCTCAGGTGCACCGTCGGCGAGCCGTGCACGGCGCCGCTGGTCGGGGTGCAGGGCGAGTACGACCCGTTCGCGGGAAAGCCCGGCGGCGGCCTGCGGGTGGTCTCGGTCGATGGCGCGGGTTGCGCACTCGGCGCGTTCGCCCTCGACGGCGATGCCGTGCGGGTCACTTGGCCGGACGCGAACGCGGCCGGCGGCAGCTGCACGGCGAGCTTCGCGGTGCGGGACGCCCAGCGGCGCACCGGCACTGGTTCGATAGAACTGGATGTGCTCGGTAAGCCGCGGCCGCCGGCCTCGGCGAAGACCGTCGCATTCACCGAGAACAGCGTGACGATCCGAGTGGATCCGGGAGAGGCGCAGAGTGCGCATCCGGACCTGCAGGGCATCACGCTGCGACAGCTCGACACCGGCCGCGAGACGACGTGCACCGCCGAGGGCGCGGACTACAGCTGCGTCGTGGGCGGGCTCGTGGCCGGCGAGGCGCACGGCTTCGTCGCCGTCGCCGTGAACCGGGTCGGAGAGTCGGCTCCGAGCCCGGTCGTGACCTCCTGGGCGTATCGCGCCCCATCGGCACCGGTGCTCTCCTTCAAGCAGGTCGACGAGTCGACCACCGAGGATCGCGGCACCGTGCGATTCAACGTGTTCGGTCAGGACGACGTCCGCGGATACCGGCTGATGCTGGACGGTGCGCTGGCTGCCACCTTCGACGGACGCGTGGTCGACGCGAAGACGGCACTGCCCGTCGGGGCGCACAGCATCACCGCCATCCCGATCAGCAAGGTGGGCAGCCCCATCGACCCCTCCGACAACCTCGGCACCGGCACGGATCCGCAACCGATCACGGTCGCGGGCCTTCCCCGGCTCTCCGCGCCCGAGCACAGCTACGACGACGCGAACCATCGGCTGGTGATCACCGTGGCCGCCGACGAGAACTACGGGGGCGGGCTGAAGTACGGGGCCGATCTCGGCGACGGCTGCAACCCGGGCTCGAACAGCAATACGGTGGAGATACCGCTGAACGCGTCGCCGGGGGACACCGTGCGGGTCACCGTCTGCGCGCGCAACAACTGGGGTACGAGCTCCCGAACATCCGACATCACCATCTGAACGCCGAACCAGGAGGCCTACATGCTGTCTCTTATACACATCTGACGCTGCCGACGATCTTACGCGTGTA
>CAMFIY010000119.1 GCA_945952575.1 uncultured Leucobacter sp. | reverse complement strand
AGATAGGGCAGCTCGGTGACGACGAGTCCGGTCCGGCGGGGGCCGAGCTGCTCGACCGACACCTTTGCGCGCGTGCGGAACGCGCCGCGCCCGGTCCGATACGCGTCCTTCACTCCGTCGAGCCCGACGATGATGCCGCCCCCGGGCAGATCCGGTCCGGGGATGAAGTCCATGAGATCTTCGACAGTGGCCTCGGGATGGGCGAGCAGATGCTTCGCGCCTTCGACGACTTCAATGAGGTTGTGGGGCGCCAGGTTCGTCGCCATGCCGACGGCGATGCCGCTCGCTCCGTTGACCAGCAGGTTCGGGATGGCCGAAGGGAGCACCTCGGGCTGCATGAACTGGTTGTCGTAGTTCGGCACGAAGTCGACCACGTCCTCGTCGAGGGCGCTGGTCATCGAGAGCGCGGCGCCGGCGAGCCGCGCCTCGGTGTAGCGGGACGCGGCAGGGCCGTCGTCGAGCGAACCGAAGTTGCCGTGACCGTCGACCAGTGGGACCCGCATCGCGAAATCCTGCGCCAGTCGCACGATCGCGTCGTAGATCGAGGCGTCGCCGTGCGGATGGAGCTTGCCCATGACCTCGCCGACGACGCGGGCGGACTTCACGTGCCCCTTCTCCGGCCGCAGTCCCATCTCGGTCATCATGAACAGGATCCTGCGCTGCACCGGCTTCAGACCGTCGCGCGCATCGGGGAGCGCGCGCGAATAGATCACCGAGTAGGCGTATTCGAGATACGACTGCTCCATCTCGTTCGAGATGTCGATGTCCTCGATGCGCTCGTTCTGATCGTTGCGTTCGACGGACTTGCTGTCGCTCACGGTTCGGGTCATGCCTTTCGTCGGAAACGCTCCGCTCCGACCCGGAAGGGGACGAACGGAGACGGGGCACTGGCACGCAGCACCCGGATACGATGGTGCTCATGCTACCGACCACCACCGACAACGGTGCGAGGCTGGCCGCGATTCTGCCGACCGGTATCGCTGCGCTCGCGAAAGGCCTGGGTGCGGATCCGGCGGAGGCGCTCGCCCGCTCGTTCAACGCTTCGGAACCGTTCGCGGCGCCCGAATCACTGCCGTCGCTGCGCGCCTTCGTCCTCGTGGTCGTCGACGGCCTGGGCACCGCGAACCTGCAGGCGATGAAGGATCACGCGCCGAATCTGGCCGCTCTCTCCACGCGCAGGATCGAGACGGTGCTGCCCAGCACCACGGGCGCGGCTCTGACCACGCTCGCCACCGGTCGTCTGCCCGGCGAGCACGGCCTCATCGGCTATCGGATCCGGCATCCGGAACTCGGCCTGCGCAACACGCTCAACGAGTGGCAGGGCATCGACGATGTGACTCGGTGGCAGCTGGCGACACCGCTGTGGAGCCTTGCCGCGCGTTTCGGTGCGCGTGCGGTCGCGATCGGCCGCCCGGCCCATGCGACGGGCGGTCTGACCGAGGCGATTCTCAGCGGGGCCGAGTACCACGGCACGCAGACGATCGCCGAGCGATTCGCGGCGGCGTCGCAACTGCTGCGCGACGGCGCGAACCGCTCGGAGGCGAACCCCCTCCTCGCCTACGTCTACATTGACGAACTCGATCGTGCGGCCCATGCCGAGGGGTGGCAGAGCGCCGCCTGGCGGAAGCGGCTCGAAGCCCTGGACACGGCTCTGGGAGACTTCCTGCGCGCGCTTCCGGGCGGTGTCGGAGTCGCGCTGACCGCCGACCACGGAATGATCGACGTGCCGCCGCAGCGGCGACTTCGACTCGACGAGGGAGCGCTGTTCGACGCGGCCGGCCCGGTTGCGCAGATCGGCGGAGAGCCCCGTATGCGGTCGCTCTACCTCGCCGAGCCCGAGGATGCCCCGGGAGTCGCTGCAGAGCTGGGGGAGAGGCTCGGCAGGATCGCCTGGGTCGGCACCCGGGACGACGCGATCGCCGGCGGGTGGTTCGGCCCAGTCGCCGTGGACGTAGCGCCGCGGCTCGGGGACGTCCTCGTCGCCGCGCGCGGACAAGTGGCGTTCACCCTCGTGAACGATGCGACGTCTGCGCTGGCGATGGTCGGGCAGCACGGCGGGCTCAGTGCGGAGGAGCGAGGGGTGCCGCTCGCACTCGGCGGTGCGCTCGCGGGCAGCGGCTTCGCCTCGGCGGTGGCGAAGATCGCGGCATACGTCTAGCGCGGGCCGGGCGTTACACTCCGACGCAGTGGCGTCGGCGCGGAATGACGTGAAAGGCGATGCTTTTCAGCCGTCGCATTCCTGCCGCAGTGGCGGCAGCGCCGAGTGACAGTAAACGCGATGCGTTTATCCGTCACACTCGGCGCAAATCGGCCCGAGCTCGGTCTCGCGCGACATCTGCGAACGGTGGCGGACCAGGAAGCAGTTCACGCAGGTGAACTCGTCGGCCTGCTGCGGCAGCACAACGACGTCCAGCTCGAGGTCGGAGAGGTCGGCGCCCGCCAGTTCGAAGCCCGGGTTGTCGGCGTCTTCGGAGTCGATCGCCGATGCGCCCTTGGCGGGCACGCGCTCCTTCAGCGCCTCGATGGACTCGGCGTCCTCTTCAGACTTGCGCGGGGCGTCGTAATCGGTAGCCATGCTGGTGTGGTGTTCCCGTCCTGGATCTGCGTGCGGCATCAACTGCCGCCATAGTTTGCCCGAGATGAGCGCTCGGCGCAAACTTCTGGCCCGTGAGTTCGCTGAACGCGGAAGAAGCGGCGCCGAAACCTGGGCCCGGATGTTCACCAACCGCCGCGTCAATGAGTGCGTCCGGAGCCGGATCGTGTCATCCTGGGCCGGAATACTGTGGGAGGAAAAGCCGATGGATGAATTGCGCTTGGTACGACGCGAGGATCAGTCGCTCATCGTGGCGACCGAGACCGGTGAGGAGTTCCGTCTGGTCGTCGACGAGACGGTGCTCGCCGAGTTCCGCCACCTCGCACGCCCTCCGCGCGGCGCGACCCGTGCGAACCCCCGCGAGGTGCAGGCGCTCGTCCGCGCCGGGAAGACCCGCGCCGAGATCGTCGCTGCGACCGGTCTCGAGGAGAGCGACATCCAGCGCTACGAGGAGCCGGTGCTCGCCGAGCGACGCTACGTCCTCGAACGAGCTCATGCCGTCGCGGTGCGCACCAGCCCGGGAGAGGAGGCCGAGCAGCAGTTCGGGACCGTGATCTCCGAGCGCCTGATCGGGCTCGGCGCGGCGACCCCCGAGTGGAGCTCCTGGCGCGACGAAGAGGCCGGCTGGATGGTCGCGCTCGCCTTCCATGTCGGCGAGGAGGAGCACCGTGCCGTGTGGTCCTTCGACCACCGGAAGTCCTTGCTCGCCCCGCTCACCCCCGACGCCGAGTCCCTGTCGAAGCAGGGCAGCGTCGGCGACCGCCTGATCCCGAAGCTGCGCGCAGTGGACTCCGACGACCGTTTCGACTCGGGAGCGTTCGATCCCGAACGGCTCATCGCCGACTTCGACCCGGAGGGGGGCGACGACTCCGGGGAGTCGGCGGCCGGTCTCTCCGGCCCGGTCGCGCCCGACCACCCCTCGACGGGCTCGATTCCCATCGTGGATGCCGACGTCGAATACGCCCGGCGGCAGACCATCGAAGAGCGCGCGATCAAATCTCCTGCACCCGAGCTGCCCGACCTCGGCCAGACCGCCGATCTCCTCGACGCGCTGCGCCGCCGCCGGGGCGAGCGGGATGCGGCCGAGCGCCGTTCCGACGAGGACGACGCGGCGGGGAGCGACCTCTTCGGCAAGGATCCCGTGCCCTTCCCCGGCGCCGCTCCGGTGACGCCGATCGGAGGCTCGCCGAGCAACCGGGACGATGACGATGACGACGCCGATCAGACAGCCGAGGTCACGCCGTTCTCGCAGTTCGGGCGCTCGGGGCGCTCCGACGAGGATCGCGACGCGCCCGGCACCGGCTCGGGCGCCGCGGAGAACGCGGAGGCCTCTGGCGTCGAGGACGATGAGCCGGAGTCGCCGAAGCAGCCGCTCGGCCCCGCCGGTGAGAAGGGGCGCAAGGGCAAGGGCCGGGCGTCGATCCCGAGCTGGGACGACATCCTGTTCGGCACCCGGAGCGAGGACGACCCCGCCTGATCCCCGAACGGGACGAAGCGATGGATCGGGCCGCGCGGGCGATCCGATCCCGAGACCCGGTTCAGACGCCGCGCTGCGCCTCGATCGCTGCTCGAAGCGTGCGCGGCTTCCGGGTGGTGACGATCCAGTACGGCGCGGGATCTGCGGGATCGGCCACCGCCGCGCGGATACCGCTGTGGATGTACCCGCGAACCATGAGATAGGCGCGGGCGTCCGCCCCCGGACCGATCGCCTCGCGCAGCGCGTCGGCATCCAGCAGCTCGATCTCCCCGAGCTGCGCGACCGGGATGCTCGCCTGCCCGGCGGTGAGCACCCCGTCCGACACCGTGACGGTCGGGGCCAGGAACAGCAGCGACGCAGCGAAGCCGGCGTAGAGGATCACGGCCACCGGAACCGCGAGGGAGGGGTTCAACGGCGTCATGACCAGCATCACCGCGGGGACGAGCAGCAACAGGGTCACGAACATCCACGGACCCGGGGCGAGCCGCTCGCGAAAGGCCGAAGTCGCAGCTGAGGGAGCAGGGGCAGCAGGCATGGCTCCATTATCCCGATACCTGGGCGGGCGTCGTTCGGCGCGCTCCATGAGCGATCCGCTACCCTGACTGGGTGACCGATGTCGTAGAACTCCCGATCGTGGCTCCCGAGGGCCAGACTCCCGCCTATGCGCGGCCGGGCGACGCCGGCGCCGACCTGCGCAGCAGCGAAGCGCTGGTGCTCGCCCCCGGCCAGCGAGCCCTGGTCGGAACCGGGATCAGCTTCGCCCTGCCCGACGGCTATGCGGCCTTCGTGGTGCCCCGAAGCGGCCTGGCCGTGAAGCACGGGCTGACCGTGCTCAATTCGCCCGGCACCATCGACGCCGGCTACCGGGGCGAGATCAAGGTGCCCCTGCTTAACACGGATCCGAGCGAGGAGTTCAGGATCGAGCCGGGCGACCGGATCGCCCAGCTGATCGTGATGCCGGTTTCGCGCGCGGTGTTCGTGCCGGTCTCGGAGCTTCCGGAGAGCAGCCGGGGAGCCTCCGGGTTCGGGTCCACCGGTGTGCGCGACGGGGCGGTGGCCTGAGTTCGGGCGCGCCCGGACGGTCGGTTTTCACATATGACTCACATGACTCGGAAGAAGTGGACGAGATGAACGACGAGACAGTCAAGCCGGACAACGAGCTGGAGCTGAGCGCCGGGGCGGGTGAGACGGCGGTCGACGATGCGAAATCGGCTCCGGCGGATCGCGAGACCGGCGGCCCGTTCGACCTCACCGAGGTTCCGGGCATGCGACCCTATGTGGATCTCGGCGGGATCAAGATCGCGCCGCGCGAAGGCCTGCAGATGCGTCTCGAGGTGGATGAGCGTGCGCAGCGCGTCGTCGCGGTGACGCTCGAGTATCTCGACTCGGTCCTCCAGATCCAGGCGTTCTCCGCCCCGAAGACGACTGGCCTGTGGCACGAGGTGCGCCGGGAGATCGCACAGCAGATCGGCCAGCAGGGGGCGGATTCGCATGAGGAGGAGGGCGCCTTCGGCCCGGAGCTCGTGACCGCCACCCAGATCCCCGCCGATCAGGGCGGCGGCGTCCGCGTCGCGCGGTTCATCGGTGTCGACGGCCCGCGCTGGCTGCTCCGCGGCGTGGTGATGGGCCGCGCCACCTCCGACGAGGAGGCGCGCGCGGGAATCAACGAACTGTTCCGCGAGGTCGTCGTCGTGCGCGGTGACCAGCCGATGCCGCCGAGCGAACTGCTGCCCCTGACCATGCCGGCCGGGGTGCCCCAGGGCGGCGTCGCCACCGCATGAGCGACCGGTCGACCGCACCCGACGAACCAGTCGAGGGCGCTGGCGCCGAGCCCTCCGAGGCCGCCGACACCGTGACGGGCGCGCCCGACGCCGTCCGTGAGCTCTCGCTCTCGGGCGCCTGGGGCAATGCCGTCCGCGCCGGGGCGAGCGGCGAGGCGCTGACCGGAGGCGGGGTACTCTCGGCCATCGGCGGGTGGCGGGGTGTGGGGGAGACGCTCCTGCCGGGGATGCTGTTCCTGGTGATGTTCACGGCGACTCGCGATGCGCGCGTCTCCGCGATCGCTCCGGCCGTCCTCGCCGTCATCGCGATCGGGATCCGGCTGCTCCGGCGCGAATCGCTCGCCTCCGCGCTTTCCGGGGCGATCGGGGTCGGGATCGCGGTCGCGGCGACGCTGCTGACCGGGAAGGGATCCAACTACTACGTCCCGGGCTTCTGGACGAACGGCCTCTGGTCGGCCGGTCTGCTGCTCTCGATCCTGATCGGCTGGCCCCTGCTCGGCCTCGCCATCGGCGCCTTCAGCGGGGATCTCACCGCTTGGCGCAAGGACCGCCGGGTGAAGCGCGTCGGCACCGGGCTGACCCTGCTCTGGCTCGGTCTCTTCCTGGCGCGTCTCGCGGTGCAGCTTCCGCTCTGGTTCGCCGCGCAGTCCGCGGGCGAGGGGAGCGACGCGGGGAACGCCGCGACCGATGCGCTGGGCGTGGCCCGGCTCGTGATGGGCGTGCCGCTCTTCGCGATCGCCGTGGTCTTCACCTGGATGGTGCTGGCGCGGGTGAGCGCGGGCCTCAGGCCCGCGACGGCTGAGGCCGAGGCGGATCGGGGAACCGATCCCGACGACGCCATCGGAGACTCCGCCGAGGAGCGGCTCTAATCATCGGATGAATGACACGCCGAACACCGCGCTTCCGGCGAACGCGCGCCGCCGCCGGTCCGCGTGATTCCGTGTAGAATTATCTCGACGTCGAGATAATTCGGCAAGGAATCCTGGAATGGAGCGGTCATGGCATCACTCAACAGTTTCGGCGCGCAGACCACCCTCGAGGTCGGCGGCACCGATTACCGGATCTTCAGCATCGACAAGGTCGACGGCTCGAAGCGTCTGCCCTACAGCCTGAAGGTGCTCCTCGAGAATCTGCTGCGCACCGAGGACGGCGCGAACGTCACGAAGCAGCACATCGAGGCGCTCGGCGGCTGGGATCCGAACGCGGAGCCCGACACCGAGATCCAGTTCACCCCGGCCCGCGTCATCATGCAGGACTTCACCGGCGTGCCCTGCGTCGTCGACCTCGCGACCATGCGCGAGGCGGTGGTGGATCTGGGCGGCAGCCCAGACAAGATCAACCCGCTCGCCCCGGCCGAGCTCGTGATCGACCACTCGGTGATCTCCGACGCTTACGGCAGCGCGAGCGCCTTCGCGAAGAACGTGGAGATCGAGTATCAGCGCAATGGCGAGCGCTACCAGTTCCTCCGTTGGGGCCAGAGCGCCTTCGACGAGTTCAAGGTCGTGCCCCCGGGCACCGGCATCGTGCACCAGGTCAATATCGAGCACCTGGCGCGCGTCACCTTCACTCGCGAGATCGACGGCGTCCTGACCGCCTACCCCGACACCTGTGTCGGCACCGACTCGCACACCACCATGGAGAACGGGCTCGGCGTGCTCGGCTGGGGCGTCGGCGGCATCGAGGCCGAGGCGGCGATGCTCGGCCAGCCCATCTCGATGCTGATCCCGCGCGTGGTCGGTTTCAAGCTCTCCGGCCAGATCCCGGCCGGCGTGACCGCGACCGACGTGGTGCTGACCATCACGCAGATGCTCCGGAAGCACGGCGTGGTCGGCAAGTTCGTCGAGTTCTACGGCGAGGGCGTCGGCTCCGTGCCGCTCGCGAACCGCGCGACCATCGGCAACATGAGCCCCGAGTTCGGCTCGACCGCCGCGATCTTCCCGATCGACGACGTCACGCTCGACTATTTGCGCCTGACCGGCCGTGACGACCAGACGGTCGCCCTCGTCGAGGCCTACGCGAAGGAGCAGAAGCTCTGGCACGACGCCGACAACGAGCCCGTCTTC
>CAMFIY010000118.1 GCA_945952575.1 uncultured Leucobacter sp. | reverse complement strand
GTCCCCAACTTCCAGCTCACTCTCGCCATCGGCAAGGAAGGCCAGAACGCGCGTCTCGCCGCGAAGCTGACGGGCGCGAAGATCGATATTCAACCGGATTCCATCATGGAATCCGACTGAATATCTCGATCTTCGCGCCGAAGCGCTTCGGGCCGGGGTCGCGGTGCGGCCCGCGTAGAGCCTCACCGTGCTCCAGTTGCAGCGGCGAGAGCCGCTGCAGGAGACACGGCTGCCCGACTGCAGCACCGAACGCTCAACGTTTCGTGCCGTGCAGGCCGAGCACGCCGGGCAGCTCGGCGCGCGAGGTGATCCCGAGCTTCGTGTAGCCGCGGGCGAGATGGGTCTCGACCGTGCGCACGGAGAGCGACAGCCGTCGTGCGATCTCGGCACTGCTGAGCTCGACCGCGAGCTCCGCGATCAGCCGTTCCCTCGGGGTGAGCGACGGGGATCCGCCGTCGATGCCGGCGAGCAGCGGAGTGGGCGGCGTTCCCGCGGCCCGGGCCAACGCTTCGGCGCGACGCCGCAGCCCGGTTGCCGCCCGTCCAGAGCTCTGCCCGGCCGCGACCGCGACGGCCTCGGCGGCGAAGAGGTTCATACCGCCCGCCTCGAACAGCTCGGCGGCGAAGATCGAACGATCCGCGTCATGCGCTGCGATGCCCTGAGCCAAGGCGCGCCGTGCAGATGTGAGCGCCGACGACCCGGGAAGTTCAGCGAGCCGTCGGGCCAGCGTCTCGGCAGTGGTCCGCGACGCGCCCATGCGCAACCATTCGTGACTGATGAATGAGACGGCGAGCGCGGCGCCGTCCCGGGCGGCGGTCTCCAGCGCATCCGACATGGTCTGCTCGGCGACGCCGGTGCGTCCGGCGGCGAAGGCGTGCCAAGCGACCCCAACCGCGTCCTGGTGCCAGAGGAATCCGACTCCCCGAGGCAACTCGTTGAGGCGTTCGAGTCGTTCCGGTGCGACCGGGCGACCACGGACGCCCTCCGCACAGCAGAGCAGTCCGATGCCGATGCGTTCGCAGTCGGAGAGATTGCACGCCCGCGCCAGATCGACGGCGCGTTCGTACCACTCCACGGCGGAGTCGAGCTCTCCTATACGCGCATGCGCCGTCCCGGCGTTGAGCGCCGCCCAAGCGCGACCCCAGGCGATCCCCGCCTCCTGCGTCGCCGTGTACGCTCTGAGCGCGTGGAACAGGGCTGCCCGAGGATCGCCGGATTCGCTCTTCGCGTGGCTGAGGATCGTGTCGTAGTCGCCCTTCCAACTCGGCACGAGCTCGGCCATCCTGGCCAGCCGCTCGGCCGTGGCCTCCTCGGTCAGCAGCGCGACCGCCTCGTCTGCGCGGCACAACTGGGTGAGCGCGTGCGCACGGCTCTGGGTGACGCGGGCCATCACCTGCGGTACGAAGCGCTGCGTCGGGAGCAGGCGCACCATGCCTCCCCAGCGGGTGTGGTCGTGCAGTCCGGCCACCGCCGCCAGCGCCTCGGCGGGCCGCCCGGAGTAGGTCAGCCCGTCCGCAGTGATGAATGCGAAGATCTCGTGCACCAGCGGTGCGCGAGCGGAATATCGACTCGCTTCCGCTGCGAGCATGCGGCTGGCCGCGGGTTCGTCGCCGCGTCCCCAGATCAGCACGATGTGGAGGAACCCGGCGAGCAGAATCGCATGGACGCCCGGTCGGGTGCGCGTGAGCTCGCGCTCCAGCAGCGCGACGGAGTCATCCACGGCGCCCATCTGCATCTGTGCATCGGCGGCCAGTCCGATCGCCTCGACGCGGGCCTCGCCGGTCGCACGTTCGAGTGCGGCGAGCGCCAGGCGCGCCGCGGTCTCGAGGTCGGCCTCCGCCGCCGCGGCGCGGGCGGCGAGGAGCAGATCCTTGGTGCGCATCCGCTCTCCGAGATCCAGCGTGAGCGAGGCGACGCGCGCGGGATCCGCACCGGACCGGCCTCTGAGAGCGTCGCGATGCTCGCGGAGCACCTCGCGGCGGCGCAACGGATCGACCCGATCCCATATCGCCTCGGCGAGGAACGGATGCGCGAAGCCCACTGCGGGCGTTCCCTCCGGTTCGGGATCGACGAGTTCGACGACCCCCGCATCGATCAGGCTCCGGATCGCGAGGGCGTAACTCGAAGCCTCGACTCGTGCGAGCGGGAGCCTGCCCGCGCACGCGAGCCACTCGGCGGCGGCACCGGTGCCGGGCGCAGCCTGATCCATCAGGCTCAGCGTGCGGTCGCGGATCCGCGAGGGTGTCGGGATCGATCCGTTGAGCCGCCACCGTCCGTGCTGGAGCCCGATCCGCGGCGCTGCGGCAGGACGGCCCGGCCGTGCAGGATCCTCATCGAGCCCGCGCTCGATGAGCGCCGAGGCGATCCTCGGGTTCCCCTCGCTCCGCCGCCAGATCTCGTCGGCCAGGGAGGTGTGCGCGGGGCCGCCGAGACGAGCCTCGAGGAGGCGATCGGAATGCTCGCGATCCAGCGCGGTCACCTCGAGGACCAGCGCGCGGTCGTCTGCGAGGGCGATCAACGGCTCGGGCGTGCGCGTCGAGGCCGATCCATGACCCCCGCAGGCGGTCGCGATGGCGGCGAAGCCGATTTCGCGTCTCAGTCGATCCACCATCCCCAGGGACACCGGATCGCAGCGTTCGAGGTCGTCGATGCAGAGGGTCGAGAACTCTCCGTCACCGGGCGGCTCGTCGCGTTCACTCGCCGTCCCCTGCTGGGGACGGCGCCTGAGGAGCGTTCCCAGCAGTTCCGTCGCCGACCCCGCATCGCCGGCGAGGTGGGCGAGCGCGGCTCCCGGAGTCGTCGAGAGCCCGGGGGCACCCCAGGCGCGAGCCGAGCCGAGCCGAACGGCGATCTCATCGAGTACGGCCGACTTGCCGACCCCCGGCGCCCCGACGAGCAGCACGAGTCGAGTGCGCCGGGTCAGGACGGCATCGAGCACGCGCTCGATCAGCGACTCCCGGCCGAGGAGTTCGGGATGCAGCCGAACCTGCGCGACGGCCCCCACGTTGATCGTAGCCCGGGAGCAACCGGAACGCGCGGATCGGCGGGCCTGCCGTCGACGAACTCCGAGTCCGGTGGCGGCGCGGCTCAGTCGAACGCGGCGGCGACGCCCGGGATCCGCTCCCGGTAGCCATCGAGGAGCCGGTGAGCGACGGCGACCGAGTCGACCAGGGGATGCGCCGCGAGTCCGCGCCATGCGAGCTGTGCGTCTCGGGCGAGCGAAGCCTCGAGGGTCAGCTGCTCCGCGGCCTTGACCTGGCGCATGAGGCCGAGCATGTCTCCACTCACCGGGGCGACGCGCTGCGGATGCACTCCTGCTGCGTCGACGCGGCAGGGCACTTCGATGACGGCGTCCTCCGGAAGCTCGGGCACGTTGCCGCGATTGCCGACGTTGAGGATCATCATGGCGGTCTCACCGCCGGAGAGCGCGGTCATCAGCTCGATCGCGACCTTCTGGTACCCGCCGTCCTCGACATCCTCCTCGAGACGGGCATCGCGATCCTCCTCGGCACGGCTTTCGGCCATGTAGCTGAACTCGCGTTCGCGCAGGGTCGCCTCCCAGAGGTCGAGGGTCTCTGCGGGGCCCGCGCCCTGCGCCTCGGCGTAGAAGCGCTCCTGCTGGCGCTTCAAGAACTCTCCACGGGTCTCGACGCCGGAGCGGATCCTCTCGGTCGCCTCGCGCGTGTAGTAGTAGTAGTAGAGGTACTCGTTCGGCAGCGCTCCGATGGTGCGCACCCAGTCGAAGCCGACGAGTCGCGCCTCCTCGATATGCGCGAGCGCGGTGTCGGATGCGAGCAGCTCGGGCAGGCGGTCGACCCCGTCGATACTCAGGCGTCGAAGCCAGCCGAGATGGTTCAGGCCGACGTAGTCGAAGTCGACGCGATCCAGATCCATGCGGCCGCCGTCGGATCCCGGCGGGACGGCGCCGGCTGCGCGCGTGGCGCGCCGCATCAGTCCGATGGGGGTGTCGCAGATGCCGATGACGCGATCGCCGAGAATCCGGCGCATGGTCTCTGTGACGAGACCCGCGGGGTTGGTGAAGTTGATCAGCCAGGCGTCCGGAGCGAGCTCCCGCACGCGATGCGCCAGCTGCGTCACGACCGGGAGCGTGCGCAGCGCGTAGGCGAGCCCGCCCGGTCCGACGGTCTCCTGGCCGAGTACGCCGAGCTCGAGCGCGGTGCGCTCGTCCGCGATCCGGCCGTCCATTCCGCCGATCCGCATGGCCGAGAAGATGAAGTCCGCGCCGCTCACGGCTTCGTCGAGGTCGGTTCCGACGGTGAGTCTGGGCGCACGGGGGAGTCGTGGGGCGATGTGATCGAGCATCTTCTTGATGATCTCGAGTCTCTCTGCGGCGATGTCGTGGAGGTGAAGCTCCGTGACCCGGATCGGAGCCTCCTCGCTTCCCAGCGCCTCGAAGAGCTGGGGGATGCGGAAGCCTCCGCCTCCGATGACCGTCAGTTTCATGCCTGGATGACCTCGATTCCCAAGTCGGTGAGTGCGGCGAGTGTTTCCGGATCCGAGCGCTCGGATGTGACGAGCGTCTGGAAGTCCTCGGCTCCGCAGACGGAGAGCAGCCCGGTGCCCGGGAATTTGGTCTCGTCGGCGACGAGCACGATGTGCGCCGCGGACTGCAGGATCGCCCGTTTGATCGGAACCTCGACGATGGTGGTGTCGAGCACGGTTCCGTCGTGCGCGATGCCGCTGGTGCCGACGAACGCGATGCTGGCGCGCAGGCGTTGCAGGCCGGCCTCGGTGATGGGGCCGACGAGCGAGTGGTAGGAGCGGCGGAGCGTACCGCCGAGGAGTACGAGCTCGACCGCGGGGTCATCGCGCAGTTCATCGAGCACGGCGACGCTCGCCGTGACGACGGTGACCGGGCGGCCGCGGAGCTCTCTGGCGATGAGCGCGGTCGTCGTGCCGATGTCGAGGAGGACGATGTCGCCGTCGGCGACGAGTTGCGCCGCGCGCCGAGCCACCCGGGTCTTCGATATGTGGGAGGCCTTGGCCACCTCTTGGAAGGGGAGTTCGTCGGGCTCCTCGATCCGTTCCGAATTCGCGGTGCGGGGAGCGCTGCGGCCGCCTCCGCGCACGCGCTGCAGGCGGCCCGACTCTCCGAGGGCGTTCAGGTCGCGGCGGATGGTGGCCGGGCTGACCGAGAGCCAGTCCGAGAGATCCTGCACCGACGCTTCGCCGACTTCCCGGATCCGTGCAAGGATCTGCGAGTGGCGGGTGTCGGCGAGCATGTGTCACATTCTAATGCGCAGTTTCGATCAAATTCAATCAATTACGCTTGAAAGTGAGCAGAGATGCGTGTTAGTGTCCGAATATGCATGGACTCGCCGACGCACGCGACGCCGCCGCAGCGGAGGCGGCGATCGAAGCGTCCCCGGTCGAGCCGAAGCCGCTCGATCTCTTCCTCACCGGATCGCTCTTCTTCGATATCGTCTTCACGGGCCTTCACCGCGATCCGCAGCCCGGCACCGAGGTCCTGGCCGACGGGATGGGCTCGCTGCCCGGTGGAGTCGCCAATCTCGCCGTGGCCGCGGCCCGTCTGGGCCTGCGCACCGGCCTCGCCTCGGGATTCGGAGACGATGCATACGGCGATTGGAACTGGAAGCTCCTGAGCGAGCACGAAGGCATCGATCTCAGCCGTTCCCGGGTGATCCCCGGCTGGCACTCGCCCGTCACAGTCTCGATCAACGCGCACGGGGACCGGAGCATGATCACGCACACCGACGAGTCGCCGGTCACCATGCGCGAACTCATCGGCCAGCACGCCCCTCCGGCTCGAGCGTACTTCGTCGACCTCGCTGACGCCGCCGCCTTCGACGGAGACGAGGATCCCTGGTGGGAGACCGGCCAGCGCGCCGGCGCCCGCATCTTCGCCGATCTGGGATGGGACGACACGGGCGCTTGGGATCCGCGCACCCTGGACCGGCTGGACGGATGCCACGGCTTCCTCCCGAACCACGTCGAGGCGATGGCTTACACTCGCACCGATTCGCCCGAGGCGGCCGCGCGCGAGCTCGCGAAGCGCGTCCCGCTCGCCGTCGTCACGATGGGATCCGACGGCGCGATCGCGATCGACTCGTCGACGGGCGAGGAGGCGCGCGTGCCGAGCGTTCCGGCCACCATGCTCGATGCGACCGGCGCCGGCGATGTGTTCGCCGCAGCCATGATCACCGGCACGCTGGGCGACTGGCCGCTCACGGACCGGCTCGGCTTCGCGACACTGTGCGCGGCGCTCGCGGTCCAGAACTTCGGCGGATCGCTCGGATCCCCGGGCTGGGCCGACCTGGCTGCCTGGCGCAGCGAGATCCTGAACCGGGCGCAGGGCGGCGATCCCGTGGCGAATGAGTTGCGGGACCGCTTCGCGTTCATCGACCGTCTGCTGCAGCGAGACGCCCCCGCGGCGCGGCGGGCCAGGGCCACGATCGACTTCACCCGATAGCCGTGCCGCCTCGACGCAGCCGGCGACACTCCACCAAGAACCCACCACCAAAGGAGCGAAAGCAATGAAGCGGACACGCAGACTGATGATCTCCGGGATCGCCCTCGCAGCGGCCTCGGCGATCGCGTTGACCGGGTGCACCCCCGGATCGGACACCAAGAAGCCGGATTCGACGAGCAGCGGCGAAGTGCAGACCGACGTCTCGAAGATGGGCGACATCACCCTTCGCGTCTGGGACCAGGAGGTGCGCGGCGGCCAGAACGAGCAGATGACGAAGCTCAACGACGCGTTCATGGCCAAGTATCCGAACGTCAAGATCGAGCGGAACTCGCAGTCCTTCGACGATCTCGCGAAGACGCTGCGCCTCGCGCTCACCGGCGACCAGGCCCCCGACGTGGTCGAGGCGAACAACGCTCGCAACACGATGGGCCAGTTCGTCAAGGCCGGCCAGCTCGTCCCGCTCGATCCGTGGGCCAAGGCCTACGGGTGGGAGGACCGCTACCCCGAGAGCGTCCTGAACTACAGCCGATACAGCGACGACGCCAAGACCTTCGGCTCGGGATCCATCTACGGCCTGCCCCAGGTCGGCGAAGTGGTCGGTGTCTTCTACAGCAAGAAGAAGCTGCAGAAGCTCGGGATCGAGGTGCCGGCGGACTGGGCGGCGTTCGAAGCCGCGCTGAAGACGGCGAAGGATGCCGGCGAGACCCCGCTGCTCCTCGGCAACATCGAGAAGTGGCCCGGGATCCACGTCTTCGGCCCCGTCCAGGGAGCGAAGGTCGATGCCGCGCAGATCCAGAAGCTCGGATTCGGCAACGCCGGGGCCTCGTGGACGACCCCGGAGAACGAGGCGGCCGCCCAGACCGTCGCGGACTGGAATAAGAACGGCTACTTCAACAAGGGCGTGAACGGCACCGACTACGACGCCGCCTGGCAGGATCTCTCCAAGGGCAAGGGCGTCTTCCTGATCGGTGGATCCTGGCTCGCGGCGGACCTCGGCGATGCGATGGGCGACGACGCCGGCTTCTTCGCACCTCCGGTCACGGCTGGCGAGGGTGCGCACACGACCGGCGGCACCGGCCTGCCGTTCGCGGTGACGTCCGCCTCGAAGAATCCGGACGCCGCGGCCGCGTACATCGACTTCATCACGAACGACGACGCGATGCAGATCCTCGCCGACACCGGCAACATGCCGATCATCAACACCCAGAAGTACGCTCCGGAGTCGGGAGTGCAGGCGGACGTGTTCAAGACCTTCGGCGACGTCACCTCGAAGGGCGTGCTGCTGCCCTACCTGGACTACGCGACGCCCACCTTCTCGGACACGCTCGGCGAAGCCCTGCAGGAGCTGCTCGACGGCAAGATCACGGCGAAGAAGTTCACCGAGACGCTCGAGGCGGACTATGCCGACTTCGTCGGACAGTAGTCGCGAGTCGCGTTCCGGCGGCGCCCCCGGGAATCCCGGGGGCGCCGCCGGAACGCCCGCGGCCGCGCGTGCGCGCACCGAGACG
>CAMFIY010000117.1 GCA_945952575.1 uncultured Leucobacter sp. | reverse complement strand
GCATCGGAACGCGCAGCCCGGTCAGCGCCTTCACACCCAGGGCGATCAGCAGCGAGACGACGAAGCTGTATGCGGCGACCGAGACCACCGAGATGGCCTGCACGAGGAGCTGGCCCCCGTCGCCGCCGGTGAAGAGGCCGGTCCCGGTCGCGAAGAAGCCGAGGTACAGGGTGCCGATGATCCCGGAGACCAGGTGCAGGCCGACCACGTCCAGCGAGTCGTCGAAGCCGAGGCGGTACTTCCACTCGATCGCGAAGGCGCTCGCGCAGCCCGAGACGATGCCGAGCAGCAGCGCCCAGATCGGCGACAGGTTCGCGCAGGCGGGGGTGATCGCGACGAGGCCGGCGATCGCCCCGGATCCCGCCCCGATGACCCCGGGCTTCCGGCCGCGGAGCACGTCGGTCAGCACCCAGCCCACCACGCCCGCTGCGGGCGCGGCGATCGTGTTCACGACGATGAGGCCGGCCTGGGCATCGTCGCCCGCGGCGCCCGCATTGAAGCCGATCCAGCCGAACCACAGCAGTGCGGCGCCGATGGTGACGAGCGGGATGCTGTGCGGCGGGTGCGATCCCGGCGCGAAGCCGACCCGCTTGCCCGCGACGATCGCGAGCGCCAGGGCGGCCGCGCCCGCGTTGATGTGCACCGCGGTGCCGCCCGCGAAGTCGATCACGCTCGCGGTGCCGAGCGCATCGCCGAGATTCTGGATCCATCCTCCGCCCCAGACCCATGCCGCGACCGGGAAGTAGACGAGCGATGCCCAGACACCGGCGAAGAGGACCCAGGACCCGAGCCCGACGCGATCGGCGATCGCCCCCGAGATCAGCGCTGTCGAGATCATCGCGAAGGTGACGCCGAATCCCGCGCTGACGAAGGAGCTCGGGTCGGTCCCGATCAGGCCGAAGTCCTTGAACGGATCGCCCGCGAAGAACGGCGTCTCCCCGTCGGCGAAGTAGGTCATGCTGTAGCCGTAGAGGATCCAGAGCATCCCGACCACGCCCATCGCGCTCACGCTGAAGAGCATCATGTTCACGACCGAGCGCACGCGCACGAGGCCGCCGTAGAAGAGCGCCAGGCCTGGCGTCATCACGAGGACCAGCGCGGTGCTGGTCAGCATCCAAACGGCATTGGGTGTCATGGGTCCTGCCTTCCTCCGGTGGCGGATTCCGGCACGCCTCGCGCGTGCCGTGGGGACAGTCTGCGCTTCGCGTGTTTCCGGACTATTGCGTTCCCGGGTCGCCGCCGTAACTTTTCGGGCACGCGGATGTTTCGGGATCGGCGCCCGACTCGACCCGGGCGGATGCGGAAGGCTCGCCGTGCGACGGGTCAGCTCGGCAGGCCGGCGCCGGACCGCCGGCCCTGGAAGGTCGTCCGGGTGATGTGCGCGAGGTCCGCGACGAGCGCGCCGACCTTCGTGCCGATGCACAGGCTGAGGAAGATCATGGGGGCCGTTCCGAGCGCCTCCGCATCGAAACTCGTCAGCGCCACGAGACCGACGGTGCCCGGCACGAGCAGGAGGAACGCCGGCTGGAACGAGACGGTCGCCGGCACGGCCAGCGTGAGCCGCTCGAGGGCGCGGGCCGCGATGAAGAGCAGGGTCGCGGTGAGGCCGGTCGCGACGATGTTCCCCATCTCGGGAGTGAGGAGCCTCAGCACCCCGTAGGTGCCGACCATGACCGCGATGCTGACGAGCACGAGCCGCGACCCCGCCCCGAACGCGAGGCCGACCCCGACGGCGAGGAGCGCGACGCCGAGCCAGGAGAACCACAGGGAGGGCAGCGCCTCCCAGCCCGGATGCGCGGAGACGGCCGAGGCCCCCTGGCCGACCAGGGCGGCCGAGTCGGAATCGATCGCGAGCCCCGTGAGGGCCGCTCCCGAGAAGACCCCGGCGGCCATGAACACCAGGATGATGATCCCGTACGAGAGCCGCGCGGCCCCGGTCACGATGTCGGTGGCGGTCAGCTCGAGGAGTGCGTTCGTGATGAGGGCGCCGGGCACCAGGATCGCGATCGGGGCGCACACGGCGAAGAGCGGCACGGGGCCGAGCTCGAAGAGATTGGCGACGGCGCCGACGCAGAGCGTCGAGACGAATGCGGTCACGAACGGCGCGATCGCGGCGGCCGAGGGGATCCGCGACATGAAGCCGGTCATCGCTCCGACGAGCAGACCGACCACGAACGCCAGCGCGATCGCCCACCACGGGCAGCGCACGACGATGGCGAGCCCCATCGAGATGAGTGCAGTGCCGATGATGTTCTGCACCATCGGGTGGCGGCGGGGCATCGCACGGATGCTCGCGATCCGCGACGGCGCCTCGGCGAGCGGCACCCGCCCGGCTTCGAGATCCCGCACCAGTCGGCTCGCGCGGGCCGCCTGGCGGAAGGTGAGGGGTCTGCCCCCGACCGTCGTCGTCGTGGCGAAAGCGGTGCCCGGGCGGCTCACGATCACCATCTCGGGCAGGATCGCGAAGTGGGCGTCGACCGCTTCCCCGCCGGGCTCGAGCTGTTCGTTCCGGTGCACGCGCTCGAGCGAGCTCCTGACGTCGGTGACCGAGGCGCCCGCGTCGAGAAGCGTCGCACCCAGTTCGCCGAGAATCACGTCAGTTTCGATGCGTCAACTCTAGTGCTAGACTATGAAGGTTGCCGTCGAACGGCCGCGGAAAGAGAGAGCCCCAGCATCCCGCTGGCGGCGCCGCGCAGCAACAGGAAGGGGATCCCTATGGCACTGGAAGCAGAAGTCAAGAAGGCGATCATCGAAGAGTACGCGACCACCCCCGGTGACACCGGTTCCCCTGAGGTTCAGGTCGCGCTCCTCACGCAGCGGATCAAGGATCTGACCGAGCACCTGAAGGAGCACAAGCACGACCACCACTCGCGTCGTGGCCTCCTCCTGCTCGTCGGACAGCGTCGCCGTCTGCTCGGTTACCTGCAGGACGTCGACATCACCCGCTACCGCTCGCTCATCGAGCGCCTGGGCCTCCGTCGCTGAGAGACTGATCGCCTGACGATCTGCGAAGCGCCTCGCTCCTTCGGGAGCGGGGCGCTTCTTCGTCGTGACCCCTCGTGCGGGGAGAACCATCGAACGCAGGAGGCCCGCCTCGCGTGAGCGAGACGGGCCTCCGAGCCGTTCGGGTGCTCAGATCTTCGACGAAGCGTCCTTCAGCACGCTGCGCAGGATCCCGCCGATCTCGGCGAACTCGGCCGGACCGATGGTCAGCGGCGGAGCGAGCTGGATCACGGGGTCGCCACGATCGTCGGCGCGGCAGTACAGGCCGGCCTCCCACAGCGCGGGGGAGAGGTAGTCGCGCAGGAGTCGATCCGACTCCTCGTCGTTGAACGTCTCCTTGGTGGCCTTGTCCTTCACCAGCTCGATGCCGAAGAAGTAGCCCTCGCCGCGGACGTCGCCGACGATGTCGAGGTCGAGGAGCTTCTCGAGCTCGGCGCGGAACAGCGGGCTGTTCTCGCGGACGCGTCCGTTGAGGTCCTCCTCCTCGAAGATGTCGAGGTTCTCGAGGGCGGCGGCCGCCGCGGCCGGGTGGCCGGCGAAGGTGAAGCCGTGGTAGAAGGTGTTCTCGGTCGAGTTGAAGGGCTCCGACACCTTGTCGGAGACGATCATCGCGCCCAGGGGCACGTAGCCCGAGGTGATGCCCTTCGCCGAGGTGATGATGTCGGGCTCGTAGCCGAGCGCCTTCGAGGCGAAGAAGTCGCCGACGCGGCCGTAGGCGCAGATGACCTCATCGCTGACGAGCAGCACGTCGTACTCGTCGCAGATCTCGCGCACGCGCTTGAAGTAGCCGGGGGGAGGCGGGAAGCAGCCGCCGGAGTTCTGCACCGGCTCGAGGAACACGGCCGCGACGGTCTCGGGGCCCTCGAAGAGGATCGCCTCCTCGATGCGGTTCGCGGCCCACTGGCCGAAGGCCTCGAGGTCGTCGCTCGGGGCGCCCATCTCGTCGGCGCGGTAGAAGTTCGTGTTCGGCACGCGGTGACCGCCCGGGGTCAGCGGCTCGTAGAACTTCTTCATGTCGGGGATGCCGGTGATGGCCAGAGCGCCCTGGGGGGTGCCGTGATAGGCGACGGCGCGCGAGATGACCTTGTGCTTCATCGGCTTGCCCTGGATCTTCCAGAAGTGCTTCGCCAGCTTGAATGCCGACTCGACCGCTTCGCCGCCGCCGGTGGTGAAGAAGACCTTGTTCATCTGGCCGGGAGCGTACGAGGCGAGGCGCTCGGAGAGCTCGATGGCCGCCGGGTGGCCGTAGGACCAGATCGGCATGAAGTCGAGCTGCTGCATCTGCTTGGCCGCAGCCTGCACGATGCGCTCGCGGCCGTGGCCGGCGTTGACCACGAACAGGCCGGCGAGGCCGTCGATGTACTGCTTGCCGGCAGCATCGTAGATGTGATGGCCCTCGGCGCGCGTGATGACAGGGATACCGTCATTGAGCACCTTGCGGTTGGTGAAGTGCGGCCACATGTGTCGCTTGGCCGAGGCCTGCAGAGCGGTGGTGTCTACCGCTGCGGTCGGATCGTAAGACATGGTTATCTTGTTCCCCAGTCGTATCTTTGCTTTTTCAGTTGTAGGTAGAGAAACGTCTCAGTCGACAGGACCCCGTCGATCTCGCGAATCTTCTGATTCAAGAGCTCGATGAGGGCATTGTCGTCCTCGCAGACGACCTCGGCGAGAATGTCGAACGACCCGGCGCTCAGCACGACGTAGTCGACCTCGTCGATCTCGGCGAGTTTGTCGGCAACGACCCTGGTGTCGCCGGAGACGCGGATGCCGATCATGGCCTGTTGGCTGAAGCCCAGGCGCATCGGGTCGGTCACTGCAACGATCTGCATGACCCCGGCATCGGTGAGCTTCTGGACACGCTGACGCACGGCGGCCTCGCTGAGGCCGACCGCCTTCCCGATCTCGGCGTACGAGCGACGGCCGTCGAGCTGCAACTGCTCGATGATCGCCTTCGACGTCGAGTCGAGCGTCGGCGTGGTTCGAATGGTGCTCACGCTATCGATACTGACATTCCTCGGCAGAAATAGCAAAGGAATCCGTTGCCAGGTGTGGTCGATTTTGACGATATTCCCTGTTTCATGCGGCCCAGGCCTTGGATTCATGACTGTGCGGCGGGCCCGGTGAAGTGCGGCACGCATGCGGAAGCAGCAGTGAAACCCGTGTCCTCGCAACTGATTGCGTAGGTGATTTTTCGCAAATGTAACGGTTCCGCGTCAATCGGCGGAGATGCGCGGTCGGTCGTTTGGCATGCGTGTTGCCACTGGGTCATACTCGAATCATCGGTATCGGGCGAGGACGCCTCTGGCGAATCGTTCGGCACTGCATTGTTCCGACCGATGACGCAAGGAGTCACTCATGGTTCGCCCCCTCCCCGAAGATCCGATCGTCCGCGACCTCGTCAGCCTGATTCGCGGCCAGCAGCTCAACCGACGCCAGCTCTTCCGGGGCGCGGCGGTCGCGGGCGCGGGCCTCGGCACCCTGGGCCTCGCCTCGTGCGCGGCCGGAGGCGGCACCAAGGACAACATCACCTGGGGCAACTGGACCTATTACCTCGACTACGACGAGAAGACCAGCACGAACCCCACGCTCGACGAGTTCATCGACAAGACCGGCATCAATGTGAACTACGTCGAGGACATCGACGACAACAACACCTTCTACGGCAAGATCAAGGATGCGCTGGCCCAGGACAAGTTCACCGGCTACGACGTGGTCACGTTCACCGACTGGATGAATGCGCGGCTCATCCAGGCCAAGCAGGTCCAGGAATTCGACTACGCGAACATGCCGAACGTGAAGGCCAACCTCGTCGACGCCCAGTGGGACGCACTCGACGTGGATCCCGGCCGCAAGCACACGATCCCGTGGCAGATGCCGACCAGCAGCTGGGCGTGGAACACCGAGGCCGTTCCGAACGGCATCAAGACCCTCGACGACTTCCTGCAGCCCGCGCTCAAGGGCAAGGTCGGCGTGCTCAGCGAGATGCGCGACACGATGGGGCTGATCCTCGCGGGACAGGGCGTCGACCCCTCCGGCAAGTGGGGCGATACCGAGTGGGACAAGGCGATGGCCTGGCTCGATGATGCGCTCAAGAGCGGACAGATCACGCAGGTGAAGGGCAACAGCTACACCCAGGATCTCGAGACGGGCGTCACGCTCGCCGCCATGGTCTGGACCGGCGACGTGGTGATGATGAACGTCGAGAGCGACAAGGGGCCGCAGTGGACGGTCGAGATCCCCGAATCCGGCGGCATGATCGCCTCCGACTCGTTCTCGGTGCCGAACGGCACGACCGCCGAGGCGAAGGCGAGCGTGGAGAAGCTGATCGACTTCTACTACCAGCCCGAGATCGCCGCCCGCGTCGCCGACTATGTCAACTACGTGACCCCTGTGAAGGGCGCGCAGGCGGAGATGGAGAAGGTCAACCCCGACAATGTGGACAACCCGGCCATCTTCCCGACCGAGGAGGCATGGAAGCGCCTGCACCCCTTCCGCACCCTGACGGCGGAGGAAGACAAGCGCTATTCCGACGAGTTCCAGAACGTGATGGGCCTGTGAACCGGATGTCTGAGACGAACACCTTTGCCGAGGCCGGCGCGGATCTGGATCTGATCGGCATCCAGAAACGCTTCCCGGGGTTCACCGCCATCGAGTCCCTGGATCTCAACATCCCCGCGGGCTCCTTCTTCGCGCTGCTCGGTCCGTCGGGCTGCGGCAAGACCACCACGCTGCGGCTCGTCGCCGGCCTGGAGGATCCCACCGCCGGCCGGATCCAGATCGGCGGCCGCGATGTGACGGACCTGAAACCGCACAAGCGACCGGTGAACACCGTGTTCCAGTCCTATGCGCTGTTCCCGCACATGTCGGTGCTCGAGAACGTCGCCTTCGGCCTCCGCCGCCGCAAGGTGGGCGACCCGGTGGCCAAGGCGCACGAGGCGCTGCAGCTGGTCGAGCTGGATCACGTCGCCGATCGCAAGCCTGCTCAGCTCTCCGGCGGTCAGCAGCAGCGTGTGGCCCTGGCCCGCGCGGTCGTGAACCGACCGGCGCTGCTGCTGCTCGACGAACCGCTCGGCGCGCTCGACCTCAAACTGCGCCGGCAGATGCAGCAGGAGCTCAAGGTGATCCAGCAGGAGGTCGGTCTCACCTTCCTCCATGTCACCCACGATCAGGAGGAGGCCATGACCATGGCCGACACGGTCGCGGTGATGAACAAGGGCCGGATCGAGCAGATGGGTGCGCCGGAGGAGCTCTACGAGCTGCCGAAGACGGTGTTCGTGGCGAACTTCCTCGGCCAGTCGAACCTGTTCTCGGTCGAGGTGACCGGCAGCACGGATCAGGCGGTGCACGGCGCGCTCAACGGCGGCCGCGTGACGGTTCCCCGGCGTCGGACCGAGCGCGACAGCGGTTCCGTCACGGTGGGCGTGCGGCCGGAGAAGCTCCGGCTGCACCGCGAGGCTCCGGCCGACGACGCGTCGATCAACATCGTGGGGCCGGGTCGGATCACCGACGTGTCCTTCATCGGCGTCAGCACGCAGTACGCCGTCGAGGTCCCCGGCGCCGGCACGGTGCAGGTGTTCGCGCAGAACCTCGAGGCCGGACCCGCCGCTCACCTCGGAGACGAGGTGTGGCTGAGCTGGCTCGTCGAGCACACCTTCGGCCTGGCCGACGACCGCCTCGAGACGGGCGCGCTGACCGCCGACTTCTCCACCCGAGCGATCGCCGCTCAGGCGATCGACGCAGAGTAGGGGGTGCGCTCATGGCGTTCACCGCTTTCTCGGCCAACGCGAAGGTCGTCGAGCAGGCTCCGAAGAAGCGCGGCTGGTTCGCGCTGCTGCTGCTCGCGCCCGGCATCGCGTACATGCTCCTGTTCTTCGTCGCCCCGTTCATCCAGCTCGCCATCACCTCGCTGCAGGCTCCGGCCGAGGGCAACGGCATCGGGCAATACGTGGCGGCCTGGCAGTTCCAGAACTATTGGGCCGCGCTCCAGGAGTACTGGCCGCATCTGGTGCGCTCCTTCGTGTACTCGATCATCGGCACGATCATCGGCCTTCTGATCAGCTACCCGTTGGCCTACCTGATCGGTGTGCGGGTGCGGCACCGCCCGATGCTG
>CAMFIY010000116.1 GCA_945952575.1 uncultured Leucobacter sp. | reverse complement strand
GAGCAGGCCGCCGTCGTGATCGCGGGCGGTGAGCGTCGGATCGTCGGCCAGCAGGGTGCCGGTCCCGACGAGGATCGCATCGGCCGCGGCCCGGCGGCGGTGCACGTCGGCACGCGCATCGGGGCCGGTGATCCACCGGCTGCTGCCGTCGGCTGCCGCGGCGCGGCCGTCGAGGGTCTGCGCCCACTTGACGATGACGTGCGGGCGGCGCGGCGGGGCGCCCGGCGCGGCGGAGCGCTGCCTATCCAGCCACGGCGCGAGCAGCGCGCGGGCCTTGGCCTCGAGCACGCCCCGCATCACCTGCACGCCCGCTGCGCGCAGGGTCTCGCCGCCGCCGCCCGCCTCGGCCCCGGGATCGTCGAGCGCGTAGGCGACCGCGCCGATGCCGGTCTCGACCAGCCGACGGGCGCACGGTCCGGTGCGGCCCGTGTGGTTGCACGGTTCGAGCGTGACGACGGCGGTGAGCTGACTTGCGCGTTCGCGCCAGTCTTCAGGCAGTCGGCCGAGCGCGTCGACTTCCGCGTGAGGGGTGCCCGCACCGCGATGCCAGCCCTCGGTGACGATCCGCCCCGACGGGTCGAGGATGACGCAGCCGACCTGCGGATTCGCGTCGTCCGCCGGGCCGCGCCGCGCGAGCGCGAGGGCGCGCAGCATCGCGCTTTCCAACGACTCGCGATCCAGCATGGCACCCTCGGTCTCTGCGAGCCGGGATTGCAAGGTGCCCGATATGCGGGACTTGCGTTCCTTCCATCCGGACTCGCACGCGGGCGGACCCCGTGCATCACCGTCGGTTCCGGAATTTCGCCGGATCGGCCCCGCGGATGCGGAGTTCGTGGACTTTGACCACCGGTTCAGAATCTCACTGACCCCGGAACACGCTTCTACTCTAACGCGGATCCGAGAAGAATATTCCGAGCGGTCGGTGGTGACTATCCCGTAGATTGGGAAGGTCCAACGAAGATGTCGGGCTGAGCGTCGCGGCGGCTGCGCCGGGCGCGGTCCACCGGCATCGTGCGCATCATTCGATCACCGGGAGTCACCGTGACCTTCAAGAGTTCGTTCGCCGATGTCCGGATACCGGATTCCTCCATCTACGAATTCATCTTCGACGGGCTCACCGCCGAGGACGAGGCGCGGGTCGCCGTCGTCGAGGGCCCGACGGGGGCCGAGACGAGCTACGGCCAGCTGCGGGATCAGGTGCTCGCGATCGCCGGGGGTCTCGCGGCGCGCGGGATCGGCGTCGGCGACGTCGTCGCGCTGCACGCCCCGAACGTTCCGGCCTTCATCGCGGCGTTCCACGGGATCCTGCGCGCGGGTGCGACCGTGACGCCGATGGCGGCGCTCTCGACCGCGCACGAGGTGGAGCGCCAGCTGCGCGATTCCGCAGCGAAGATGATCCTCACGGTCTCGCCCCTGCTGCCGAGCTCCGGGCCGGGGGCCGAGGCTGCGGGGCTCGACGCCGAGCACGTCGTCGTCCTGGACGGCGCGGAGGGGCACCCGAGCCTGCGCGACCTGCTCGCATCGGGCGCCCCCGCCCCCGACGTGCAGATCGACCCGTCGGCGCAGCTCGCGGCGATCCCGTACTCCTCCGGCACGACGGGGCTGCCGAAGGGCGTCATGCTCACGCATCGCAATCTCATCGCGAATATCGCGCAGTCCGATTCGGCGATCCAGCTCGATGCGCACGACCGCGTGCTCGCGGTGCTCCCGTTCACGCACATCTACGGCATGACCGTGCTCGCGAATCTCGCGCTGCACTCGCGCGCGGCGCTCGTGACGCTGCCGAAGTTCGACCTGGCCGAGTTCCTGCGCACGATCCAGGATCAGCGCACGACCGCCGTGTTCATCGCACCGCCCATCGCCGTCGCGCTCGCGAAGCATCCGATGGTGGACGAGTTCGACCTCTCCAGCGTGGAGTTCGTCCTCTCGGGTGCCGCAGCGCTCGACTCCCACCTCGCCCGAGCGGTGGCGGATCGCCTCGGCACGCTCATGCTGCAGGGGTACGGGATGACCGAGATGAGTCCCGTCTCGCATGTGATCCCGCGCGACCGCACGGATATCGACCGCGGATCCATCGGCCTGCTCGTGCCGAACTCCGAGATGAGGATCGTCGACATCGAGACGGGCGAGGACCTCCCGGCGCCCGAGTCGGGCCGCAGCCTGCCTGGCGAACTGCTGATCCGCGGCCCGCAGGTGATGGTCGGATACCTGAACAATCGCGAGGCGACCGCGGACACCCTCGAGCCCAACGGCTTCCTGCACACCGGCGACATCGTCGAGATCGACTCGGACGGCAACGTCTTCGTGGTCGACCGGCTCAAGGAGCTCATCAAGTACAAGGCCTACCAGGTGCCGCCGGCGGAGCTGGAGGCGCTGCTGCTCACGCATCCGAAGATCGCGGACGCGGCCGTCGTCGCGTTCCCCGACGAAAGCGCCGGCGAGGTGCCGAAGGCGTTCGTCGTCGTGCAGCCCGGTCAGGAGCTCGACGCCGCCGCGGTGATGGAGTTCGTCGCCGAGCGCGTGCCGCCGCACAAGAAGGTGCGCCTGGTCGAGTTCATCGATGTCATCCCGAAGTCGACGTCGGGGAAGATCCTGCGCAAGGATCTGCGCGCGAGACTCTAGGGAGGGCACGCGACGCGTTCTCCTGCGGATCGCGGCGGCGCCATTGCGCCGGGGAGGCCTAGCCCCGTTCGCGGGCGAGCGCGGTGATCCCCGCGCCGACGAGCGACAGCACCGCGGCCGCGGCGAAGACCAGCCAGAACCCGCCGACGAGCGCGACGAGCGCCGCGCCGATCACCGGTCCGAGCAGCTGGCCGAGCGCCGCCGTCGTGTTGACCACGCCGAGGTCGCGGGCGTGATCCCGCTCGTTGGGGAGCAGATCCGTAGCGAACGCGAGGCCGACGGTCGAGAAGCCGCCGTAGCCGACGCCCATCAGCGCCGCCGCGACCATCGTCATCTCGAAGGTGGGCGAGATCACGATCACGACTCCCGACACCGCCTGCACGAGGGCTGAGGCGATCGTCAGCCCGCGTCGCCGCCCGATCCGGTCGGAGACGAGGCCCGTGAGGATCGACGCCGCCACCACGAACACCGTGTAGACCACGATGATCAGCAGCAGATTGTCCTGCGCCTCCGTGCTCGGCTGTCCGATCCCGTACATGAGGAAGAAGAGGAACAGCGCCGTGCCGAGGGCGTTGCCGATGTTGACGACGAGCCTGCCGATGAGCATCCAGCGGAAGTCGCGGTCGCGGAGGAACGCGAATCGGTACTCGCCGGGCGCGCGTTCGAGGTCGACGGCCTGGGCGTGAGTCGGCGGATCCGGCAGCAGCAGCGCCGTCGCCGTGCCGACCACGGCCATCGCGATCGCGAGCACCAGGTAGCCGTCGAAGACGCCGAGCCCGAGCAGCACGACCGTGCCGACGCCGACCACGATGCCGAGCGCCTGCGCCGATCCGACGGCGGACGACGCCGCTCCGCGCTGCTCGACCGGCAGCTGATCCGCGATCAGCGCCGTGAACGCGGCGGAGGCGACGGCGATGCCGATGGAGACGCCGATCCAGGACGCGCCGACGAGCCACGGGCCCGCGCTCATCCCGGTCAGCAGCAGGCAGATCGCGGTGAGCCACACGCCGCCGAGCGCCCAGGGCCGCCGCCGGCGCCGCGATCCCGAGCTGCGATCCGAGAGGGCGCCCGCGATGGGGCCGGCGATGACGCCGGCGAGCCCGCCGACGCCGAGCACGAGGCCCGAGGAGACCACACCGCTCACCCAGCCCTCGGCGCTGTCCTGGGTGTCGAGCTGCAGCGGCAGCAGCAGTTGCAGCGGGGTGAGCTGCACCGTCCAGATGATGAGCCACGCGATCGTGAACAGTGTGAACCAGCGGGGTCCGACGTGCCCGGCCGGGCGCACGCGCCGCGCCGCGCTCACGAGCGGCTCCCCTCGATCACGGAGCGGTACCAGTCGTAGGACGCCTTCGGGGTGCGCTTCCCCGTCGTCATGTCGACGTGCGCGAGGCCGAAGCGCTGCGTGTAGCCGTCGGCCCACTCGAAGTTGTCGGTGAGCGACCACACCGTGTACTCCTCGATCGCGACGCCGGCGGCCGCCGCATCGGCCGCAGCCTCGATGTGGCCGCGCAGATAGGCGATCCGATCCGAGTCGTCGATCCGCTCGCCGGGTGCGAGCGCATCCGGTTCGGGGAAGGAGGCGCCGTTCTCGCTGACGACGACCGGCGGGAGGGCGGATCCGTAGCGCTCGCAGAAGTCGATCAGCAGGGCCGTCAGGCTCTCCGGCACGATCGGCCACTCGAGACCGAAGCCCGTGACGGGCGCGCCGGGCGTCGGCACGAGGTCGAAGGGCAGCGGCCCGCCGGGCTCGGCCGCGGCGACGGTCGTGGGGTTGTAGAAGTTGACCCCGTAGAAGTCGGGGCGCGCCGAGATCAGCTCGAGGTCGCCCGCTTCGACCGGAAGGGGCGGCAGGCCGAGCGCCTCCACATCGGGGTAGGCGCCCGTCAGGATCGGATCGGCGAAGAGGCGATTGTGGATCATGTCCTAGACGCCGGCCGCGGTGAGATCCTCGACCGAGTCGCTGAGCGGGCGCACGTGGGTGTGGTTGTTCGTGAGGCCCACCTGGGCGGCGCCGGCCTCGCGCAGCGCCTGCAGGCCGAGCCCGTGGGCGAGGAGCTGATGGTGCGCGGTCGGCAGGGCGGCGAAGAGCTCGGTGCGCCCCGGCGCCAGCGTCCCGTTGCCGTAGCCCTGCAGCGTGGTCATCGCCGGCTCGTTGATCGTGTACCAGTGCCGCACGCGATCCCCGAGGTGCGCCGCGACCACCTGCGCGTAGTCGCGGAAGCGGAGGGCCGTCTCCCGGTTCAGCCAGCCTCCCGCAGCCTCGAGCGAGACCGGGAGATCCCAGTGGTAGAGCGTCGGGAAGGGGGTGATACCGGCCTCGAGCAGCGCATCGACGAGGCGGGAGTAGTAGTCGAGTCCGGCCGGGTTCGGGGCGCCGGATCCCTCGGGCAGCACCCGCACCCAGGAGATCCCGAAGCGATACCGGTCGATCCCCAGGCCGCGCGCGAGGTCGACGTCATCGCGGAAGCGGTGGTAGCTGTCTGGCCCGGGGTCGGCGGTCGAGCCGTCGACCACCCTGCCCGGGGCGTCGACGAAGTCGTCCCAGACGGATCGGCCGCGCCCGCCCTCGGCCCGGGCGCCCTCGACCTGGAATGCGGAGCTCGCCGCCGACCAGCGGATGCCGGGCGGGACGGCTCTGGGGAGCGGATGCGGCGCGTGCGCGACCGCGGGCTGGGAAAGGTCGGACATGGAGGATCCTCTTCGATGCTCGTTCCGCCCCGGACCCGGCAGGCCCGGCGAGGCGTGCGAGAAGTCTAGTGGCCGGAGCGCTTGCAGGTCCCGATGCATTTCGGAATCGCACATCGCGGACGGGGCGGACTCGTGTTCGGGCTGTCGGAGACGCCAACGGCTGGCTAAGGTGGCGGCATGGCACGCACCTCTTCGCGGCGCAGGCGGATCTCCGCCGCGTTCGCCGCCGTATTCGCGCTCGTCGGCGGCGCACTCGTCGGGTGCTCGGCGGCCGCTGCGCCCTCCGCGCCCGGCGGCTCGGGATCGAGCGGGGCCGGGAAGCCGGGCCCCCAGACGGAGCTGGACGCCGAGCTGCGGGATGCGGCGTGGGCGAACGACGTGTCCGCCGCGCGGCGACTCGTCGCGGTCGGCGCCGATGTGAACGCGAAGGACGAGACCCGGCAGTCCGCCTATCTCGTCGCCACGAGCGAGGGGTACCTCGAGCTGCTCCGGCTCACCCTCGAGAACGGCGCGAAGATCGATGACCTCGACAGCTGGGACGGCACCGGCCTCATCCGCGCGGCGGAGCGCGGCCACGGCGATGTCGTCGGGGCGCTGCTGCTGGCCGGCATCGACCGCGATCACGTCAACCGGATCGGCTACCAGGCCATTCACGAGGCGGTCTGGTTCGGGGAGGACACCCCGGAGTACGCGACCACGGTGCGGGCGCTGATCGCGGGCGGCGTCGAGCTCGCGCGCCCCTCCGAGAACGAGCGCCTGACGCCGCTGCAGATGGCTCAGGAGCGCCGCTTCGCCGGACTCGAGCGGACCCTGCGCGCGGGCGAGGCTGCCGAGGCCGTCGAGGTGGCGGACGCGGATGCGCGGCTCATCGCCGCCGTCAGAGCGGGCGATGCCGACGCCGCGGCGGTCGCGCTCCGGGCGGGGGCCGCCGCCGACGCGAAGGATCCCGGCGGCGGTCGCACCGCCCGCGAGATCGCCGAGACCTCCGGATACGCCGACGTCCTCAGTCTGCTCGTCGCCCTGGGGGCGGCTGCATCCTGAACCCGGCGGCGTTTCGGAGAACTCTCAGGTACGGAGCGGATCTGCTCTAGCGCGGATCTCTCTTGTCGAATAAACTTGAGTCATATTCACTCAAGTTTGCGGAGAAGGTCGAGAATACGCACTGCACCTCTCCGCGTCCGCTTGCCGACCAGAGAGAGGAACACATGCAGGCAAACTGGCAGCCGGCCGCCGGTGAGGAAGAGGGACAGAGCGCGCTCGAGCAGTTCGGCGTGAATCTCACCGAGGTCGCCCGCTCGGGCAAACTCGATCCCGTGATCGGGCGGGACAGCGAGATCCGCCGCATCAGCCAGGTGCTGACGCGGCGCACGAAGAACAACCCGGTGCTGATCGGGGAGCCCGGCGTCGGCAAGACCGCCGTCGTCGAGGGGCTCGCCCAGCGCATAGTGGCGGGCGACGTCGCCGAGTCGCTCAAGGACAAGGAGCTGATCTCGCTCGACATCTCGGCGCTCATCGCCGGCGCGAAGTACCGCGGCGACTTCGAGGAGCGGATGAAGGCCGTCCTCGCCGAGATCAAGGACTCGGACGGGAAGATCATCACCTTCATCGATGAGTTGCACACGCTCATGGGTGCGGGCGGCGGCGAGTCGTCCGTCGCGGCGTCGCAGATGCTGAAGCCCATGCTGGCACGCGGCGAGCTGCGCCTCATCGGCGCGACCACGCTCGACGAGTACCGCGAGTACATCGAGAAGGACGCGGCGCTCGAGCGCCGGTTCCAGCAGGTCTACGTCGGCGAGCCGAGCGTCGAGGACACCGTCGCGATCCTGCGCGGACTCAAGGAGCGCTACGAGGCGCACCACAAGGTCACGATCGCGGACTCGGCGCTCATCGCCGCCGCCGCGCTGTCGAACCGCTACATCACGGCCAGGCAGCTGCCCGACAAGGCGATCGACCTGATCGACGAGGCCGCCTCGCGGCTGCGCATGGAGATCGACTCGGCCCCCGTCGAGATCGATGAGCTGCGCCGTGCGGTGGACCGACTGAAGCTCGAAGAGCTCGCCCTCAAGAAGGAGAAGGACGACGCCTCGAAGGAGCGTCTCGCGAAGCTGCGCGAGGATCTCACGGTCAAGGAGGCCGAGCTCGGCGGGCTCGAGGCGCGTTGGGAACGGGAGCGCTCGTCGCTCAACCGCGTCGGCGAGCTGCGCGAGAAACTGGATCAGCTGAACATGCAGGCCCAGGTCGCGCAGCGCGAGGGCAACCTCGAGAAGGCCTCCCGCCTGCTCTACGCCGAGATCCCGGTGATCCAGAAGCAGCTCACCGAAGCGGAGAACGCCGAGATGGCGGACGAGGCCGGCGGCGAGCCGCGGATGGTCAATGAGCAGGTGACGGACGAGGACATCGCCGGTGTCGTCGCCGCCTGGACCGGGATCCCGGTCGGGCGCCTCATGCAGGGCGAGACCGAGAAGCTGCTCGCACTCGAGAGCGAACTGGGCAGGCGCCTCATCGGCCAGACCGATGCGGTGCGGGCGGTGAGCGATGCGGTGCGCCGCTCGCGCGCCGGGATCGCGGATCCGAATCGGCCCACGGGATCCTTCCTCTTCCTCGGCCCGACCGGCGTCGGCAAGACCGAGCTGGCCAAGGCGCTCGCCGAGTTCCTCTTCGACGACGAGCACGCGATGGTGCGGATCGACATGAGCGAGTACGGCGAGAAGCACTCGGTTTCGCGTCTCGTCGGTGCGCCTCCCGGCTATGTCGGCTACGAGCAGGGCGGCCAGCTGACGGAGGCCGTGCGGCGGCGCCCCTACTCGGTGGTGCTGCTCGACGAGGTGGAGAAGGCGCATCCCGAGGTGTTCGACCTGTCTCTTATACACATCTGACGCTGCCGACGATCTTACGCGTGT
>CAMFIY010000115.1 GCA_945952575.1 uncultured Leucobacter sp. | reverse complement strand
GCCTTCGGCTCGAACCAGAGCACCGGGTCGGGCGAGGCGATGGCCTGCTGGATCATCCAGTAGGCGTCGTGCGCGTTCGACGGCGAGACGACTCGAAGCCCCGGCGTGTGCGCGAAGTAGGCCTCCGGGCTCTCCTGGTGATGCTCGACCGCGCCGATGTGCCCGCCGTAGGGCACGCGGATCACGATCGGCAGGCTGATCGCGCCGTCGTGCCGGCTCGTCAGCTTGGCCAGCTGCGTGATGATCTGGTTCATCGCCGGGAAGATGAAGCCGTCGAACTGGATCTCGATCACGGGCCGGTATCCGCGCATGGCGAGACCGATCGCGGTGCCGACGATGCCGGCCTCGGCGAGCGGGGTGTCGAGCACGCGGGCCGACCCGAAGTCTCGCTGCAGCCCGTCGGTGACGCGGAAGACGCCGCCGAGCGGGCCGATGTCCTCGCCCATCAGCAGCACGCGATCGTCGGCCGTCATGGCCGAGCGCAGCCCCTCGTTGATGGCCTTCGCGATCGGGAGGGTGCCCCGCTGAGTCAGGATCTCGACGCTCATGCCGCACCCTCCTCGAAGGACGACTCGTAGCGGTCCAGCCAGGCGCGCTGCTCCTCGATCCGCGGATGCGGCTCGGAGTAGACGTGGGCGAACATCGAGTCGGCGTCGGGTTCGGGGGCGGTCAGGATCTGATCCCGCACCCGCTTCGCCTCGGCGTCGGAGGTGGCCCGTACCTCCTCGAAGAAGTCGTCTCCGACGCCCATGGAGCGGAGGTAGGCCTCGAGCCGCGCGATCGGGTCGCGCCGCTGCCACCGGGCGAGCTCCTCGCTCTCGCGGTAGCGGGTCGGGTCGTCGCTCGTCGTGTGCGCGCCGATGCGATAGGTCAGCGCTTCGATGTAGCCCGGGCCGCCCCCGGTGCGCGCCTCGCGCAGGAACCGGCGGCCGACCGCGTAGGCGGCGAGCGGGTCGTTCCCGTCGATCTGCACGCTGCGCATGCCGAAGCCGAGGGCGCGGCGGTAGAGAGGGGTGCGGCTCTGCCGCTCGACGGGCACCGAGATGGCCCAGCGATTGTTCTGCACGACGAAGACCTCGGGCGTCTGGTAGCTCGCGGCGAAGATCATCGATTCGTTCGCATCGCCCTGACTGCTCGTGCCGTCGCCGTAGAAGACCATCGTGGCCTCGCCGGTCTCGACCGCCGGCTCCCCCGCGTCCATCGCGGTGTCGCCCAGGCGCCGCTTGGCGTCGAGCACCTGGCTGAGCGCGACCCCGGTCGCGTGCTGCGTCTGCGCACCGAGCACGAGCGTGTAGAGGTGGAAGTTGCCGTGCGCGGGATCCGTCACGTCCCAGCCGCCGTGCGTGAGGCCGCGGAACTGCTTCGCGACCTGGAGGAAGCTGACGCCGCGGACCCGGGCCACGAGGTGCTCGCGATAGGCGGGGAAGACGTGGTCCTGCGGCTCGAGCGAGCGGGCCAGGCCGACCTGGCAGCCCTCCTGGCCGACGCTCGGCACCCAGAGAGCGAGTTGCCCCTGCCGCTGCAGGTGGGTGCACTCGGTGTCGAAGGCGCGGGTGGCGACCATGTCGCGGTACCACTCGCGCAGTTCGGGTTCGCCGATCTGCTCGAGCTCCCCCGCGTATTCGGCCGCGGTGGCGGAGGGCGCGTAGGTGCCGTCCTCGTCGAGGAAGCGGATGGGCTCGGGATCGACCATGTCGAGCGCGAGCGCTGCTGTCTGAGTCATCGCGATCCAGTGTAATCACCGGGGCCGGGCGAGCGGGGATATGCGCCCGCCCGCCGGATCCGATGCGGCGGCGCTGGGCTACCGTGCCGCAGCCGCGACCCGCTCCAGGCGGGCATCGCTCAGCTCGGCGCGGAGCTCCGCGAAGCGCTCGTCGAGGCCCAGCGTCTGATCGGGCACGTAGGCGAGCGGATCCGGCGTCTCCGAGCCCGTCCCGAGCAGCCCCTCGACCGTGGCCAGCAGGCAGTACGGCGCATACGACGGGTTGTAGCCGCCCTCCTGCACCAGGATCGCCCGACCGCCGGTGTAGCGATCGGCGAGCTCGCGCACCCGCGCACCCATGCCGCGGAAGCCCGGCATGGAGACGTTGTGCCGCCCGTTCGGGTCGTAGGCGCCGGCGTCCTGCCCGCTCGCGCAGACGATCATGCCCGGCTTGAAGCGCTCGGCCAGCGGCGCGATCACCTCGTCGAACGCGCGCAGATAGGCGATGTTTCCCGCGCCGAGCGGCAGCGGCACGTTCTGGTTGAATCCCTCGCCCCGGCCGGATCCACGCTCGTCGAGACGGCCGGTCTGCGGATGACTGGCGCCCCAGGCGCCGTGGTCCATGTGCATGCTGACCGTCAGCACATCATCGCGGTCGTAGAAGATGTCCTGCGTTCCGTTGCCGTGGTGCACGTCCCAGTCGAGGATGAGGACGCGCTCGATGCCTGCCTGCCGGGCGGCGTCGGCGGCGAGCGCCGCCCCGTTGAAGAAGCAGTAGCCGTCTGCCTGGGCGCGTTGCGCGTGGTGCCCTGGGGGCCGGGTCAGCGCGTAGGCCATCGGCGCCGCACCGGAGAGCACCGTCTCCGCGGCCGCGAGCGCCGTGCCGGCTGCGGCGAGCAGGGGCTCGTAGGATCCCCCGGCCAGGCGCGTCGTCGCCGTCACCCAGCCGCCGCCGCGTTCGATCGAGCGACGCACCTCGGCGACGTAGTCCGCGTCGTGCACCCGCTCGAGCTCGCCCTCGTCGGCCAGGCGGCCCGGCGCGAACCGGATCGCGTCGGCGACCGGCCCCCGCTCGAGCACGTCGTGCATGCGCTCGATCCGCAGTCGGCCCTCGGTGTGCGCCTCGTTGGCGGCGAACCAGGGACTCGGCACGGTCTCGTGCAGCGCCGCCCCGGTATCGTGCTCCAGCACGCGCGCGTCGAAGTGGATGGGCAGCGCGTCGATCCGCGTCATCCTCTGCTCCTCTCGGTGTCGATGGCGGCCGCCGCACCGGCGGTCGCGAGAACGCAGCCGGCGCCGCTACTCCTGCGCCGGTGTCATGTTGTAGACGAAGAACGCGGGCTCGTCCCCGACGTTCTCGAGGTGATACGTCCATCCGGGCGCCAGGTACACCGTGTCGTCCGGGCCGAGGTCGAAGACGCCCTCGTCCCAGGTCAGCCGGAGCCGGCCGCGGATGATGTAGTAGGTCTCGTCCACCGGGCCGTACCAGTGGTCGGCCTCGGCCGGGTCGAACGCCTCCCGGCTCGACCAGCGGTTCGTCTGGTCGCCGGGGTCCATCCAGCAGACGCCCTGCGTGAGCTCGCTCTGATGCTCGGCGCGCGTGATGATGCGCTTGATGCGCACCTTCGTCGGCGCGGCGTCGGCGTCGACCGGCGTCAGCTCTGCGAGCTTGACGTGGACGGGGCGAGGGTTGCGGTCCATGGGTTCCTCATTTCTGTTGCTTCGTCGCGGGTGGGGAAGACGGCGGCGTTCTGCGGCGACCAGCTCAGACGGGCCGGCTCGCCGATGCGCGGCAGTGCGAGATCGGTGCCGGAGCGCACGATGACCGTGCCGTCGTCGGTGTCGATCTCGATGCGGCGCTGGGCGCCGAGGTAGGTGATGTCGCGGATCCTGCCGTCGAGCGCGCACGCGCCGGCCGCGGGGTCCTCGCCCGGGGCGAGGACCCCGACCCGCTCGGGGCGCACGATGGCGACGGCACGCCCGTCGGGCAGCTCGGCCGCCGGCATCCGCACGCCCGAGTCGCTCGTGAGAACGCCCCCGGCCACCTCTCCGGAGATCGCGTTGGACTCGCCGATGAAGCGGGCGACGAAGAGCGTCTCCGGGCGCTCGTAGAGCTCCTCCGGCGTGCCGACCTGCTCGATCCGGCCCTGGTTGAACACGGCGATCCGGTCGGAGAGAGTGAGCGCCTCCTCCTGGTCGTGGGTGACGAAGACCACGGTGATGCCGAGCTCCTGGTGCAGGCGGCGCAACTCGATCTGCAGTCGCTCCCGCAGCGCGCGATCCAGCGCGCCGAAGGGCTCGTCCATGAGCAGCAGCCGCGGCTCGAAGACGAGCGCCCGGGCCAGCGCCACGCGCTGCTGCTGACCGCCGCTCAACTGACTCGGCTTCGCGTTCGCACGCCCGTGCAGCTCCACGAGCTCGAGCGCGGCCATCGCTCGCCGCGAGCGCTCCGCCTTGGCGACCCCGCGCTGGCGCAGCGGGAACTCCACGTTCTCCCGCACCGAGAGGTGCGGGAACAGCGAGTAGTTCTGGAAGACCATGCCGAGCCCGCGCTTGTGCGGCGGCACCGCCGTGATCTCCCGACCGTCGCACACGACGCTGCCGGCGGTCGGCTCGGTGAAGCCGGCGATCATCGAGAGCGTCGTGGTCTTCCCCGACCCGCTCGGACCGAGCAGGGTGAGGAACTCTCCCGAGGGGACGTCCAGTTCGACGTTCTCGACCGCGGCGACGCCGGCGTATCGCTTCACGAGTCCGCTCAGCCGCAGTTCGGCGCCCGAGCCCGCGGGTGCGGGTGCGCCGGATTCGGCCGAGCGGGAGGGTACGGGCATCCGTGTCATTCGACGACTCCGAGTTTCTTCGCCGCGCGCCGTTCGTTCACGACCTGCACGAGGCGGGGGATCAGGATGATGAGGGTGGAGAGCACGAGCAGCAGCGTCGAGGCGGCCGCGATGCTCGGGTCCGTCTCGATCGTCACCGAGCTGTACATCTGCACGGGCAGCGTGCGCAGCGTCGGGGACTGCAGGAAGTAGGCGACCACGACCTCGTCGAGGCTGGTCACGAAGGCGAAGACGAAGCCGGTCGCGATCCCGGGCATGAGGATCGGCAGTTGCACCTGGAAGAACCGGGCGACCGGCCCCGCGCCGAGCACGGAGGCGGCGCGCACGAGGGTCTCGTCCATCCCGCGCAGCGCGGTGCCGACCGGGATCAGCACGAAGGGCAGTGCGAGGGTGATGTGGGCGAGGCCGATCCCGAGCGGGGAGCCGCTCAGGCCCCAGCGGAGGTACATGCCGAAGATGGCGATCGCCGCGACGATCCCGGGAACGAGGATCGGCAGCATCATGGCGATCTGAGCGGTGGCCGAGAGCCGCGCCCTGAGGCCGCGCAGGCCCATGGCGGCGAGCGTGCCGAGCGCGGTGGCGACGATGCCGACGAGCGCGGCGATGATGAGGCTGTTGCCGAGGGAGCCGAGCCACTTCTGGTCGGTGAAGAAGTTCTCGTACCACTGCAGCGACCATCCCTCGATCGGGAACGCGAAGCTGCGCTTGCTCGTGAACGAGAGCGGGATCACGACGAGCGTGGGCGCGACCAGCAGCAGTGCCGCGACGGCTGCCCAGAGTCGGATCGGCAGACGGATGCGGGTGGGCTCGTTCATCGGCGATCGCCTCCTGCCACCATCTGGCCGATGCCGCGCCGCAGCGGGGCGACGGCGAGGATCACTACGGAGAAGAGACCGAGAGTGGCGAGCAGCAGGATCCCGGAGAGCGCGCCGGCGCCGGCGAAGTCGACGATCTTCTCGACGCGGAGGCCGATCACCTGCGCGATCATCGCCTCCTTGGGGCTGCCGATCAGCTGCGGGGTGATGTAGAAGCCGAGGGCCAGGATGAAGACGAGTGCGCTCGAGGCGAAGACTCCCGGCAGGGATTGCGGCAGGTAGACCTGCAGGAACGCGCGGTAGCGATCGGCGCCGAGGCTCTGCGCGGCCGCGAGCTGACGGCGATCGATCGAGGCGAGCGCGGTGTAGAGGGTGAGGATCATGTAGGGCAGCAGGATCTGCACGATCGCGAGGAGCACGCCCGTCGCGGTGCCGCGCAGCGTCACGTCCTCCGCCCCGAAGAAGGCGAGCACGGCCGAGACCGGCCCGCCCCGCTGCAGGAGCGAGATCCAGGCGAACGTGCGCGCCATGAGCGAGGTCCAGAACGGCACGAGGACCAGGACCATCAGCAGGATGCGCGCCGTCGGCCCGACCAGCGTGAGCAGGTAGGCGAAGGGATAGCCGAGCGCGAGGCACACGACTACGGCGATGCCGGCCGTGGCGAAGGTGCGGCCGAGCACGCGCAGGGTGGTCGGATCGGCGAGCGCCTGCGCGTACTGGCCGAGCCCGGGCTCCGGCTCGGTGAACGAGCGGTAGATGATGACGCCGATGGGCAGCAGGAAGAAGATCGCGATCACGGCGAGGGCCGGGACGACGGCGATACCGCTGAAGAGACGCGACTGACGCATGCGCCCTCCTAGGTCGGGAGAAGGTTCGGACGGTTGGGTCTGCGGGCGGGTGTGCGACGCGAGGAGGCGCACCCGCCCCCAGAGACGGGTCAGGCCCGTGTCAGCTGGTCGACCAGGAGGTCCACTCGGCCTCGGCGTCGGCCGAGTTGTCGGCCCACCACTGCACGTTGGTCACGATGGCCTGCTTCTGTACGTCGGGGCTCGCCACGTCCCATTTCTGCTGCAGTTCGTCGAGCTTCGGCTCGGCCTCGAGGTTCGCCGCCGAGTAGGGCTGCAGCTCGGCGAAGCGTGCCTGCGGAGCAGCCTGCGCCGCGTATTCGATGAAGCTCTGCGCGTTCTCGGCGTTCTTGCTGCCCTTGACGATGCTGAGGGTCGCCCAGGCGATGAGATTGTCATTCCACACGGGTGCGATGCTCGCGCCGTTCTTCTCCGCCTCGTAGCCGCGGCCGGACCAGGCGAGCCACATGTCTGCGGCGCCGTCCTCCATCGACTGCTGCGACTCGGAGCTGGTGTTCCAGAACTCGAGCGAGTCCCGGATCGTGTCGAGCTTCTTGTACGCGCGCCGGGTGTCGAGCGGGTAGAGGTTCTCGGGCGCGACGCCGTCGGCGAGCAGTGCGAACTCGAGCGCGCCGGCGCCGGCCCAGTTCGGCACCACGCGCTTGCCCGGGAACTTCTTCAGGTCGAAGAAGTCGGCGGGCGTCGTCGGCACGTTCGCCCCGCTGTAGGTCTGGGTGTTGTAGATCAGCATCGTCGAGTACTGCGCCGTCGGGATGGAGCAGTCGGAGACTGTGCCCTCGGGGAACTGCGACTTGTCGATGTTGGTGAAGTCGAGCTTCTCCACCAGGGTGCCGCAGTTGGCCACCGGGAAGTAGGGCTCGGTGTCGACGACGTCCCAGATCGCGTTGCCCGATTCGACCATCTGCTGGATCTTCGGGTACGAGGTCGGGCCGTCGTTCTGCACGGTGACCCCCTTCTCCTTCGCCCACGGGCTCAGGAACGCCTGGTTCTGCGCGTCCTGATAGGCGCTGCCGTAGCTCGCGAACACCAGGGTGCCGCCGCTGCCGTTGCCTGAGGTCTCCGGGGTGGAGGCGGTCGAGCAGGCGGCGAGGGCGAGCGCGGCGAGGGCGGCGACCGGAAGCAGCTTCACGGATGTCTTACTCATCTTCGGAGACTCCTTTGTCGGATATGAGTCGATGTGACCGGAGTATCATAATAACGCATTATTATATTTGTACAAGAGATGCGATCTCCGCCCGAACAGTCGAACCGTAAGGTAGAACCGATGAGCGCAGGGGTGGCGCACGTGCACACCGATGAAGGAGTCCGAGTGGCAATCCAGGCAGCTCCGGCCGCAGACGCCGGCGAACTCGATCTCGCCACGCGCCGTCGCGCGGAGATCCTCTGCGGCTCGATCCGCGTCGTCGCACGCGACGGCGTCGTTGCGGCCAAGCTCAAGGACATCGCCCGCGAGTCCGGCGTGAGCCTCGGCCTGATCCAGCACTACTTCGACACCCGCGAGAACCTGATCGACGCGACCTTCGGCGCGATGATGCAGGTCGTCTCCCGCGCCACGGCGCAGAAGGCGGATACGGTCACGGATCCGCTCCAGCTCGTCTACGAGGTGATCCGACTGCACGTCTTCGGCACGGTCGCCTTCCCCGAGCGGTGGGGGTTCTGGAGCGAGCTCTGGGCCGGATCCGGCCGTTCCGATCATCTCCGCGGCGTCGCGACGAAGATCTACGAGCTGTGGGCGAGGCCGATCGAAGCCGCGCTGCGGCGGCTCGAGGATCAGGGCCGCCTGCCGGCCGGCGCCGACCCGGCGCGACTGACGACCGGCATGCTCGCCATCATGGACGGGCTCGCGATCCGCACCCTCGCGGAGCCCGAGCTCTTCGACCAGGAGTTCATGCTGCAGGTGCTCGACGACTGGGCGACCGCCCAGCTCGGGGTGGATCCGACCGAGGCCGCCCGGATCCGCCGCCGCCTCGCCGACCAGCCGAGGCGCCCCGGTCCGGCG